>NZ_JBSFTS010000011.1:0-173835 GCF_053591375.1 Streptomyces sp. NPDC003034 | reverse complement strand
CTGGTTGTCAACCACCTGACCGAGATCGCGGGGGCGCTGGCCGAGCGGCATCCGGGCAGGTATGGTCGGGCGGCGGCGATCGAATGCGCGTGGCCTCTCGCTGTTTACACGAGCGTGAGCATCTGGTGCGACCGCTTCAACGTCTCCTTCGGCGCCGCGGAGCTGGCCAAGGCCTGACTGACGGACACGCGGCGGCGAACGTGGCGCGCCGACCTGACGGGAGCGGCCCGTCCGCGCCCTGTCCGGGGTCAGCCTGGGGGTAGGGCCTTGCGGAGGGTCGCGTCCAGGTCCTCGGCCAGTTGGGTGAGGGAGGGGGGCTTGTCGCTTTGGAGGCGGGACAGTTCGGTCGTGAAGCTCTGGGTGAAGGCGCCGTAGAGGGGGGTGCGTGGTCGGTGGACGGCGTTTCGTAGGGCGGGGAGCAGGATGCTGCGGGCGTATCCGGGGCGGCCGAAGGCGTCGCGGGGCATCCGGTCGGTGCGCTCGTTCGTCGGCGGCGCGGCGGCCGGGCCCGGTGGTTTCGCCACCTTGCAGGTCAAAGCGTCGTCCTCGTACGCGGAGATCCTGGTGGCCGCGAACCCCGCGTCCAGCAAGCAGCGTTGGCTGTCCTTGCCGGCGAGGAACTGGACGAGCTGCCGGGCGGCGATGCTTCGCGCCGATCCGCGGGCCACGGCGAGGTTCTGGCCGCCCAGCACGGCTTTGCCGGGCAGCGGCGCCACGCCGAGCTGCTGCTCCGACAGGGACTGGTGCAGCGTGCGGTAGGCGTACGGCCAGTGGCGGAGGAAGGCGGTGCGGCCGCCCGCGAAGTCGGTGAGCGTGTCCGCCTCGTCGGAGTGTTCGGCGTCCGGCAGGGTGTAGGCGGACTGTGTGCGGTGGCGCAGTTCCTCCAGCCCCGCCTTCAGGTCCGCTACGGAACCGGCGTAGCGGCCGGCCTTGTCGGTGAGGGCGAACGCGTCGGTCGCGGAGGCGAAGGCCTCGATGCCGTTGACGGTGAGGCCCTCGTACGAAGCGTCGAGCTGCGCGGTCCAGCCCTTCTCGTAGGCCGCGGCCAGCTTGCCGTCCGCGGTGTCGAGGGTGTCGATCAGCTCGTGGACGACGGGCCAGCGGGTGCCTTTGCTCAGGTCGGTGTCCGTGACGCCCGCGCTCTTCAGGTAGTCGCGGCGGTAGAACAGCAGCCCCACGTCGCTGTTGAAGGGGACGGCATACGTCTTGTCCGCCCAGCGGGCGGTGCCCGCGACGGACGGGATGACGTCCGCGTCCACGAGCTCGTCGGGGAGTGGCTGGACGAGACAGGCGGCGGCGAACTCCGGCACCCACGTCACGTCGAGGTTGACCACGTCGTACTGGGCGCTGCCGGACTGCAGCGCGCCGAGCAGCTGGCTGCGCTGCTGGTCGGCCGAGCCGGGCAGCTCGACCAGGCGGGCCCGGTGGCCGGAGCCCTTGCGCTCCTGCTGCCGGTTCCACTCCTCGATCAGCTGCTGGCGGATACCGCCCTTGCCGGTCACGTCCCGGCCGCTGGCCAGCACGATGTCGCCCGGCGGCTCGGCGGTGCCGGTGGCCGGGGGCTCCTCGCAGCCGGGCCCCCCGGATGCGTCCTCTGCGCCGGCGTCGCACCCTGCCGCCAGCACGGCGAGGAGGAGCAGGAGCGTTGCGGACGCGCCGCGCCGTCCGCGGCCGTGCCTCATTCTTCGGCTCCCGTTCCGGTCCTGGCGACCTCGTCCCGCAGCCGGGCGACGAGATCGCTCTTGGTGTCCAGGCAGCGGCCGCCGCTCGCCTCGGAGATGGCCGCGTCCGGTTTGCCCGGGTCGCAGCCGCCGCTGTCCAGGGATGCCATGACCACCGGGATCCCCTTCTCCCGGGCGGACCGGAGCAGATCGTTCAGCCGGTCCCCCTCGGTCAGCCGGTTGTTGTCCTCGTCGTCCGTGACGTAGACGATGAGCTGCGGGCGCTGGTCGTCGGTGCCGCGCCGCGCCATGTCCTCCAGTGCTGCGGCCAGCGCTCGGTACGGGTCCGCTTGCAGGTCCTCGACCTGCGCGGCGGCGTCGATGGTGCGCACGGCTTCCTCGCGCCGGTGCTTGCCGAAGGGCAGCAGGTCGCTGTGCGCGCGGGCGCTGCCCGGTTCCGAGGCGACCGCCCAGACGCCGTACTCGTCCCGCTCGCCGAGACCGGCGAGGGACTGACCGATGATGCCGGGCGCGCCGCCGGGCCCCTCCCACAGGTCGCCCATGGAGCCGGAGGAGTCCAGCAGGAAGAGCACCCGGCCCGGCCCGTTGGCCTCCCGGTAGCCCTTCAGCGCAGCGGTCATCGCGGACGGGAGGGCGGAGGCGCTGAGCGGACCGGGGTCCTCCAAGGCGCCGAAGTCGCTGAAGACGACGCCGGTGCTGGTACCGGCGCCGGCGCCCGTGCCGGTTTTTCCGCTGCCGGCGCCACTGCCGGTGCCGCTGCCGGTGCCGAGGGGCCGGTGACCGCCCGTAGGACTCCGGAAGGCGTCCCTCCCGAATACGGCGAGTCCTCCCCCGGCCCCCGGCGCGGACGTCGCCGCTCCGTCCTTCCCGAGCGCCTTCTTGCCGGTCAGCCAGTCGCGGAACCGCTTCACCTCGCTGTCCCGCGCGGCTTCGTCCCTGGCGGCATCCCCCCAGCGCACCCGTACGAAGGTCGGGGTGAGCCCCGGTACGTCGGCGGGGTACGCGGCCATCCGCCGGGCCCGTGTCGTACTGTCGCAGCCCACTCCGGTGTGGAGCAGGAACTCCGGAACCAGTGCGGCGGTGCGCTCGTCCACGGCGTCGTCGTCGGGCAGGGTGCACAGCAGGTCCGCGCCGGTACGCGAGGGTGGTCCGGCCTGCAGTACGGCGCGTTCGGCGGTGGACGGGTCCGATTGCCCGGTGCCGTACAGGCCGACGGTCGCGAGCAGGCCGGAGTCGGTGTGCTCGGGGTCCGGGCGCCGTACTTCGCTCTTCGGCTCCCGCTTCTTGAGCGCCGCCGTCAAGGCCGCGAGACCTCCCACCCGGTCGGCGAGCGCCTCCGGCGCCAGGTTCTGCGGGACGGCGAGGACGAGGGGCGAGTACGCGAAGGGCTCGGCGTCGGCCTCCAGCTCGGCATACGTTCGCTCGGTGGAGGCGGGTCGGGCCCGTTCGACGCTCGCGAAGGAGGCCGGGATCCAGATGTCGGGCTGGGGTCCGATGTCACGCTGCGGGTTGTCATCGCCCGTAGGCCGCTGCCAGGGGTCGGAGTGCCGGTTGAACGCGGCGACGGCCGCGGCGGCTCCCGCGCTGTAGATCGTGATGCCGCTGCGCCTGCACTCGCCGTCCGTCTTGTTCTCGTCCGACGTCAGATACGCCTCCGCCGCCTTGCGGACGGTGGGTTCGAGGTCGGGGTCGGTGAGCAGCCGCAGTTCGAGGGGCGGCTTGCAGGGGGCCCCGTTCCCGCTGTCGAGGAGGACGAGGCCGGCGGCGACGAGACCGGCGATCGCCGCGGGCACGCCGATGACGGCAGCCAGCCTCCGGCCGGTGAAGGGACCGGGCCCGCCCGCCACACCGCGATCACCGCCGCTGCGCCCGCCGGGGCTCCCGGGCCTCCAGCGGGGAGCCCGGCTTCCGTGAGTCCGCGGCCCGCCGGGCGGCGCCCCTGCCGACTGCGGCGAGGGCCGCTGGCTGCCCACCTCGTCAGGGCCGGGCCCGGCGAGGAGCTTCGGCGTGGCCGTACTGCCCAGTGAATTCAGGCGAGGGGCGGCGAGCAGTACGTCGGCCCCCGAGGTGGCCGAGCGGCTCTGCGGCTCCCACGGCTCGGGGGGTTCGCGCAGCGTCGTGTGGTGGGCGCACATGTGCGCCCTGATCCGGTCGGCCAGCTCGTTGAAGCCGATCTCGGCGCGCTCTGCGTCCTCTCCGGCCTCGGCACCCTCTCCGTCCTCGCTGCCCTCTCCGCCCTCGCCACGCTGTCCGACTTCGCCACGCAACAAGCGCACGAGCTGCGCCGTGAACGGTGTCGGTGTGTCGCCGTCGCCCGCGTCGATGCGGTTGTTCGCCTGCACGCTCATCAGCAGTGAGGTCCGCTGCCGCTGGGCCGTGCCGAGCGCGTCCCATGCCGCCGAGGCGTTACCCGCGTAGCAGCAGTCGAGGATCACGACCACCTGTTCCGCTCTCGCACGGGACAGCACGGTCAGGACGCTCTTCCAGGGGGCCGCGCCGCGGAACACCGACTCCGTACCCGGGACGATCGTCGCGCGCCGCATCAGCAGCCAGAGCTCGTCACCCGTACTGGGCACGGCCCCGTGGCCGGAGAAGTAGAGCAGGAGCAGCCCTCTGGCCGCGTCGACAGCGGCGTCCAGCTGCTGGTCGAACTCGTCCACGGTGCGCGGCCGGGTGACGGTGATCCCGCCCTCCGTGAACACCCCGCCCTCGCGGAGCGCCTCCTTGAGCCCGGCGAGGTTGTGCCCGACCGCCTTGAGGTCGCCGGACACGCCGACGGGATGTTCGGGCCGTTTGAAGTCGTACTCGGGGACTCCGACGAGCAGCGCCCGGTTCACCTTCCCACGCGGGTCGAAGCGCGCCACCGCGCTATCTCCCGTCGCTGTCCGGCGTGACCTCGACCTCTGGCGGTTCGCCGCGTTCCACGGAACGGCGGTTCTCCCGCCACGCGCGCACCCCGCTCTTGACCTGCTCGTACACTTCCTCGAATAACTTGGGGGCGGCTGCTCCGATCAGCACCAGCATGATCTCCATGCCGGCCCCCATCGGGCTGGCGGGCCCGTCCTGCGACCCCGCGCGCTCCTGGATCTCCAGCCTGCCGCTGCTCCTGAGCAGTTCGAGCTTCTGCTCCCGTTCGAGCCACGCCTTCAGAGCCCCGATGTCGCTCTCGCTCGCACCCTGCGTCAGGCGCACGCGGATGGCGTTTGTCGCCATAGTCTCCCCCTTAGCCACAACTCAACATCATGGCATGCGCGTTGGAGACTGGGGACCCTTCGGCCAGGAACGCGATCCGGCTCCTGCGGTGCTGCGATGGGAGGGATCGCGCGGAGAGCGAGGGCATCGATGGCGTCGATGGCCGGTCGCTCCGAGGCGCGGTCGGGCTTGACGAGGAGTAGCCCGATGAACGCGAAGTTGACAAGCATCCGCCCCTCGGTGTCGGAGGTCTCGACGGAGGCGCGGTAGTCCACCTGGCCGGCCCAGTGAACGATGTCGTAGACCCGAGTGCCGTCCGTACTCACAAGGAACCGAGCCGACCGGTATCCGGGGTAGAAGCGCACCCCCTGCACCTGGATCTCAGCGAACCGGCAAAGGATCACCTCGACAGACCCTCCGGTAACGTCAAGGTATGAGTCATCCCCATCCCGAACTGAAAGCCGCCCCGCCGCTGCCCGCTGGAGGGCTGCGGGTCACCGCCCTGGGCGGCCTGGGCGAAATCGGCCGCAACATGACCGTCTTCGAGCACGCCGGCAAGCTCCTGATCGTCGACTGCGGCGTGCTGTTCCCCGAGGAGCACCAACCCGGCGTCGACGTCATCCTTCCCGACTTCACCTCCATCCGGGACCGGCTGGACGACATCGTGGCCATCGTGCTCACCCACGGCCACGAGGACCACATCGGAGGCGTGCCCTATCTGCTGCGCGAGCGGGCCGACATCCCCGTCGTCGGTTCGAAGCTGACGCTGGCGTTCCTTGAGGCGAAGCTCAAGGAGCACGGCATCAAGCCGCGCGCGGTACGGGTGCGCGAGGGTGACCGCAGGCGGTTCGGACCCTTCGACTGCGAGTTCGTGGCGGTCAACCACTCCATCCCGGACAGTCTCGCCGTCGCCATCCGCACCGGCGCCGGGATGGTGCTGCACACCGGCGACTTCAAGATGGACCAGTTCCCCCTGGACGAGCGCATCACCGACCTGCGCGCCTTCGCCCGGCTCGGCGAGGAGGGCGTCGACCTCTTCCTCACCGACTCCACCAACGCCGAGGTCCCCGGCTTCACCACCTCCGAGCGCGAGCTGAACCCGGCCATCGAGCAGGTCATGCGCACCGCCCCGCGCCGGGTCATCGTCTCCAGCTTCGCCAGCCACGTACACCGCATCCAGCAGGTGCTCGACGCCGCCCACCAGCACGGACGCAAGGTCGCCTTCGTCGGCCGGTCCATGGTCCGCAACATGGGCATCGCCCGGGAACTGGGTTACCTGAAGGTCCCCTCCGGCCTCGTGGTCAGCATGAGGGAGCTGGAGAAACTCCCCGACCACAAGGTCGCCCTGGTGTGCACCGGCTCCCAGGGGGAGCCCATGGCCGCGCTGTCACGGATGGCCAACCGCGACCACGTGATCCGCATCGACAAGGGCGATACCGTCCTGCTCGCCAGCTCCCTCATCCCCGGCAACGAGAACGCCATCTACCGGGTGATCAACGGGCTGACCCGGTGGGGCGCCCACGTCGTCCACAAGGGCAACGCGAAGGTGCACGTCTCCGGTCACGCCAGCGCCGGTGAACTCGTCTACTGCTACAACATCGTCAAACCCCGCAATGTGATGCCCGTGCACGGCGAATGGCGCCACCTGCGCGCCAACGGCGACCTGGCCATCCGCACCGGCGTGGACCCCGACCGCGTGGTCATCGCCGAGGACGGCGTCGTCGTGGACCTCGTCGACGGACGCGCCTCCATTACGGGCAAGGTCCCGGCCGGAAACGTGTACGTCGACGGCATGACGGTCGGCGGCGCCACCGAGGCGTCCTTGAAGGACCGCGTGACCCTCGCGCAGGAGGGCGTGGTCACCGTCGTGGCCATCGTGGACGCGAACACGGGCACGCTGGCCGAGGAGCCCGATTTCCTGGCCCGCGGCTTCGAACACGACGACACCACCTTCGCGCCCCTCATCCCCGTGATCGAAAAGACCCTGGCGACCGCCGCGGCGGAGGGCGTCGGCGACGCGGTCGCGCTGGAACAGCTCATCGCGCGCGCCGTAGCCTCCTGGGCGTTTCGCACCCACCGGCGCAAGCCCCTCATCATCCCGGTGATCATCGACGCGTGACCTGAGGTCTCCTGACCGGCCGGCAGGCCGGGGCACACCCAGAGCTGCGTGCACCCGGCCTGCCGGGGGCCTGCCGGCCTCCGCCTCAGCCCGGGTCCGCACGCAACCGCCCCGGCCATGAGACCGGTCGGCTCCCGGGCGCCGAACGACGCGCGTCCACCGCTTCGGGACGCCAGTACGCGACGTGCGCCTGACACATCGGCAAACACGGGCTGCCCCACGCCTTCGGGCACCGGTGGCAGCCCGTTGCCGTGTGCGCCGCAGGCGGTGCGCAGGGCCTGGGAGGACCACGGCGTCCTCAGCGCCCGGTTCACCGAGGACGGCACCCTGACCTACGAGAGCGGACTGCACGGCTTCACCTTCCGCTTGCTCGTCCCGGCGAGCGACCCGACCACCGCCCGGGTCGGCACCGCCTGACACCAAGTAACGGACATGTCGCACCGGGGGCGGTGCGAGCGGTTTGGCTCGACCGCAGGGGGCACGGAGGCTGCTCCACACGAGTGAACCACCGTGCCGTGCGGAGGGCCCGCCATCCGACGACGCCAGCGCGGACGGGGCGCGTGGCGGTACGGCGGGCCGTCGAGGCCGTGAGTCGGTCAACTGCGCTCCACGAGGGATGAGTTCACGCCAACTTGCATCGCACTTTCGGGCTCTCTTCAGTTCGACACGTCGAGTTAACCGCGCAAACAACTTCGTCGGGTTAACGTGCTTCTTGACCAATCGTTGACTGGCGCTTGGTGCGCACGAGAGGTACCAATTGTGCAGGAGGGATGGATTTTGCGAGGTGTGACAGCCGGGACCGTGTGCGTGATCCCCGCCACCGTCTTGCTCGCCGCCCGCTACCGGCGCACGCGGTGGCGTTCGCACACGCGCACGGCGCTCGTCGCGCCGCGGCCTGAGCCCAGTCCGGAATTGAGTCATCCCAGTAGACACCGCGCGCCGTCACCGGTCACGGCGACCGCTGCCTCGGCGGGCCGGCAGGCCCCCGTACACACCCGCCGCGTCCCGCCGGCGCTCCAGGTCCTGCGCTGCTGACAGCGAAAGAAGCAGTCCCCCTCTGTCCTGCCCGTCCGACGCGCCGCTCTGGCGCGCCAGGAGGAATGAACACATATGCAGCCCCTCATCGACAACGCCCGCACGTTCGGACAGCGCCCTGAGGAGTTCGCCAGACTGGCCGAAGGGCAGTCACCACAGGTCCTGTTCATCACCTGTTCCGACTCACGGGTCGTACCGGCCCTGATCACCGGCGCCGCCCCCGGTCAGCTCTTCGAGCTGCGCACCGCGGGCAACATCGTTCCGCCGTACGCCTCCGAGCGGCCCACCTCCGAGGCCGCCACAATCGAGTACGCCGTGGAAGTGCTCGGCGTCCAGGACATCGTCGTCTGCGGCCACTCGCACTGCGGCGCCGTCGGCGCGCTGGTGCGCGGCGACGATCTCGACCCCGTCCCCGCCGTACGGGACTGGCTCGCGTACGCCGCGAGCCGGCCGGTGTCGGACGACCCGGACGACCCGACGGTCGCCGCGTCCGTGCAGCACCACGTGCTCGCCCAACTGCTGCGCCTGCGTTCGTACCCCTGTGTGGAGAAGGGGCTGGCCGAGGGGCGTCTGCGGGTGCACGGCTGGTACTACGAGGTGCACACCGGGGCCGTACTCGAACACCGCACGGACACCGATACCTTCCAGGCTCTGTGAGCGGCCCCATGAACGCTGTGATCAAGTCTCCCCACCTGAGGCAGGACTTCGCCGCCTCCCTCGTCGTCTTCCTCGTCGCGCTGCCGCTGTGCGTCGGCGTGGCCGTCGCCTCCGGCGTCCCGGCGGAACTGGGCCTGGTCACCGGCATCGTGGGCGGCATCGTCACGGGTCTGATGCGCGGCAGCAGCCTGCAGGTGTCCGGGCCGGCCGCTGGTATGACCGTGCTCGTCTTCGAGGCCGTCCGCCAGTTCGGACTGCCCGCGCTCGGCGTGATCGTGCTGGCCGCCGGGCTGCTCCAGCTCCTCATGGGCGCGCTCAAGCTGGGCCGCTGGTTCCGGGCCATCTCGGTCTCGGTGGTCGAGGGCATGCTGGCCGGCATCGGGCTCGTGATCATCGCGGGCCAGTTGTACGCGGCTGCGGGCATGAAGGCACCGGCGTCCGGCATCGACAAGATCGCGGGGCTGCCGGGGGCGCTCGTCCGCGCGGTCGGCAGCACCGAGGCCCTGGCCTCGCTCGGGGTGGGCGCGGCCACCATCGCGGTGATGGTGCTGTGGAAGCGGATGCCGAAACCGGTCCGGACGGTGCCGGGCGCGCTCGCGGCGGTGCTGCTGGCCACGCTGGCCTCGCTGGCGTTCGGGCTGCCCGTGGCCAAGGTCGAGGTGCAGGGGCTGCTCGGCGCGATCCAGCCGCCCGGGGCCGAGGCCTTCGGTCAGCTGGCCCAGCCGGCCATCTTCGGCACGATCCTCGCGTTCGCGTTGATCGCCTCCGCCGAGAGCCTGTTCAGCGCGGCGGCCGTGGACCGGCTGCACGACGGGCCGCGCACCGAGTACGACAAGGAACTCATGGCGCAGGGCGCCGGCAACACCGTGTGCGGGCTGCTCGGTGCGCTGCCGATGACCGCCGTGATCGTACGCAGCTCGGCGAACGTCCAGGCGGGCGCGAAGACCAAGGCCTCACGCGTGCTGCACGGCGTGTGGCTGCTGCTGTTCGCGGCGCTCCTGCCGTCCGTCCTGGAGCTGATCCCGCTGCCCGCCCTCGCCGGCATCCTCGTGCACGCGGGTTGGAAGCTGATTCCGTTCCGGCAGGTCGTGCTGCTGTGGTCGGCGTACCGCGGTGAGGCGCTGATCCTCGTGGTCACGGCCGTCGCGATCGTCGCGGTCAACATGTTCGAGGGCGTGCTGATCGGTCTGGCGCTGTCGGTCGCCAAGACCGCCTGGGAGGCCTCGCACGTCAAGCTGGAGATCATCGACAAGGGCGCCGGACCCGTCCAGGCGTACCTGTCGGGCAACGCGACCTTCCTGCGGCTGCCGAAGATCCTCGACAGCCTGGAGTCGCTGCCCCAGAACCGCCCCGTGGAGCTGGACCTCTCCGGGCTGCACCATGTCGACCACGCCTGCCGCACGGCGCTGGAGAACTGGGCCGACCGGCACAGCGCGTCCGACACGGAACCGGTGAGGGTCACGGCCTCGTAAAGGCACCGGCGCACGGCGCGACGCCGTGCGCCGGCTCCGTCCGCGGCGGCGTGTCGGTCATGTGCCATGTGCCCGCGCAGCGATACGACGAAGTGCGGGCCGCGGTGCCGAACCGCCCACCGCGGCCCGCCGTGTCCCTGCTGTGGCGGCGCGTGAGATGGCGGCCCGGCACGGGTGATGCGCCGGGCGGCATCCATCCCAGCGCGGTCGGGGCCGTGCTCGACCGATTCGGGGTGCAGCGGGCGACCCTCGTCGGGCATTCCACCGGCGGGGCCGTCGCCACAGCGCTGGCCGAGCAGCGCCGCGAGGCGGCCGACGCCTTCCTGCGGGAACGGGCCCTCCCCGACCGGCTCGCCGGCCTCGGACTGCCCACCCTGGTGATCTGCGGCTCCCAGGACCGGCGATGGCGGCCGTCCTCCGCCCAGGACCACGGCCGATTCCCCCATGCCCGCATCGTGATCCTCGACGGTGTCGGCCACACACCCATGTTCGAGGACCCCGACACCACCGGAACCCTCCTGCACGGGTTCGCCACCCAAGCCGCCCCGCCAAGGGAGTCCGGCGGGCACGGGTACGGGTAGCTACTGGTAGGACGGGTTCTCCCACGGGCCGATGCTGCGGGAGCGGACCGGTTCCACGAAGCGCGGTGGGACGCTGTGCGGGTGTTCCGGGCCCCAGTTGGTGGGTTGGCCCTCCATGACGACACGGGCGTCGGAGGTGTACCAGTCCACGAGATCGCTGTCGGAGCGTACGAGCCAGGTGCATCCCGTCTCGGGGTCGGCGGTGAAGTCGCCGTGGCGGATGAGGGCGGGGCGCCAGAAGTAGGTTCCGGGCCACATCTTGCCGTAGTTGTAGTCGAAGGCGCCTTCAAGGCAGTACGCCTCTTCCGTGCACGGGTGGTGGGCCAGCGGCTCCTCGCGCCAGCCGGGTTTGGCTTTGATCAGCCTGCTGTAGAAGCCGGTCTTCTCGTCGCGGTGCAGCATCTTGATGTAGAGGCCCGGAACCGGTGTGCCGCCGAGGTCGAAACGCATGGGGCTGCCGTCGCGTACGTCGATCCAGGGCATGTCCGAGGTCTGCAGGACGATCAGCTTCTGGTCCGGGCGCACACCCTCCCGATGGGCGTCCGCGAGGTCGAAGCGCCAGCCGCCGTGCTCACGGAACAGCAGGATCTCGGTACCGGCTTCGGCCGTGACGGTGGGGGTGAGGATTCCGGGCGGGGCCATCCAGAAGCCTTCGGGGCCGAGGACGGTGTCCCCGACCGTCACGCGGCCGGAGAGGACGTACCACTCCGTCGCCGCATGGTGGACGCCGGCCGGGCGCGACCAGTCGGTGGTGAAGCGCACCTTCAGCGACGCCGAGCCGTCTTCCTCGTCGTAGCTGAGGTGACGTTGCCTCGCGCAGCCCTCGGCGTGCTCGAACTCCCCCGTGTGCCAGATCAGATCGCGCTCGTCCACAAGCTCCACATGCGGCCGCATTGCGTCTCCTTCAGAGTCGAGTTGCCGAGTCGGGTTCCCGCCTTCGCCCGCACTGAGCGCAGCGGCCCGCCCCGGCCCGCCCCCGGTCAGCGTCGGGGGCGGGCGCGGGGCACGCGTACGGGTACGGGTACGGGTAGGGGCACGGGTAGGGGCACGGGTACGGCGTACGGATGGTGCGTCGGGATCAGGATCCGCTGAGCGTCTGGATGGTGCCGGCCGTCCGCAGGGACTCGTACCGGCTGCCGCCGGGGCGGTGGGTGGCGGTGGTCGTTCCGTTCACGTCGTCGGTGGCCCAGACGGTGGCGAACTCCTGGAGCACGGCGACGTTGGCGGCCTGGGGGGCCCCGTTGGGCAGGCTGCAGAGCGTGTCGGTGCTCGCTCCTTCGGCATCGCAGTGGGAGCCGGTAGTGAGCCGGACGCCGAGGAAGTCCCGGTGGACGTCGGTGGTCAGCTCGCGGGTGCCGGAGGCCTGGCCGTTGGCGGCGTAGGGCGGCGCGGAGATGGCGTGCATGGGCAGGTTCGTCTTGTTCAGGCCGTTGAGGGCGTTGGCCATGTTGAGCCCGGTGAAGGAGTTGACGGGGTCGAGGAGCACGAGTCCCGACAGACGCGCGAACGCCGCGGGGTACTGGGTGCGCAGGCGGTTGGCGACGTAGCTGACGGCCTCTCCGCCGGCGGAGTGCCCGGAGAAGACGAACTCGGCGGGCATCTGGAGTCCGGGGCGGCCCGCCTTGGCCGCGGCGTCGGCGAAGCTGCGGCCGAGCTTGTCCCTCGGGTCGGATGCCTTGCCGAAGAGGTCGGCGACGTTGTCGAGGAAGCCGGTGTTGTTCCCGATGTTGGACACCGTGCAGCCGAACATGTCGGCGGAGGGCAGTGTCGGGGCGAAGACGACGAAGCCGGCGGCGGCGTAGCGTCGGGCCAGGTCTTCGAGGTGCTCGTTGGCGCGGGAGAACCCGTGCTGCAGCCAGACGGTGCCCTTGGGCGTGGTGGCGGGGAAGTACCAGTCGCCGGAGCGCTTGTAGACCAGGAAGGCGCAGCGGACGTCGACGGTGTTGGAGACCTTGACGACCGCGGTGGGGGCCTGCTCCGCGGCCGCGGCGGGCGGGACGGCGGTGAGGGTCGCGGCGATGGCAAGGGCCGCGGTGAAGAGGGTGCGCAGGAGGGACGTTCGTCTGTGCGAGGTGTCTCTCATGGGGACTCCCGAGGGGGGTGCCGCGTGGGTCGCGGCGTCGCCGGCCGGCCCGAACAGGGCCGACGGGTGTTTCCACTGCCGGAACTTCGTTTCTCCAGAGGTCCCCATTGGGCCCGAGTGGGGACACCGCGTCAAGCGGTGCGGCGCAGATTCTTTTGAGCCCGGGCGGTCTCCTGCCGGAGCAGCCTCCGCGGGTCTTCCGGAGCCTCCTGCGCCGTCCTCCGGAGCATGCCGGGGGCCCGGCACGCGGGAGCGATGACGGGGCTGCGTACGGAGCCGGGCTGGTCAGCCGGGAGCGGGCTCGTGGAGGAAGGCCGCGAGGACGGGGCGCACGAGGCGCTCGATCGCGGCGCGGCGGGCGGCCCGGTCCCCTCGGGGCGGGGCGACGGGACCCGCGACGGCCGGGAAAAACGGAGCGAGGGCGGTATGGGGCAGGAGCAGGAGCAGGAGGGACAGGAGAGCGTCGACGTCGGCATCCGCGCGCAACTCACCGGCGGCGACCGCCTCTTCGAGGAGCGGGCGCAGGCCGGCGAGGTAGAGCCGCTGGACTGGTTCCAGCACCGCCTGGCGCACGACCGGGTCGATCTCCATGTTCGTCGCGGCCGTCACGCCCCGCTCCAGGGGATGGGTCTCGAAGTACGCGACCCAGGCGTCGACGGCGTCCACCAGGTACGCGGGGAAGTCCCGGGCCGTGCCCGTCCCGTCGGGGCGGTAGCCGTCGAGCCAGGGGCGCATGGCCTCGTATATGCGCAGGGAGGTCTGCTCGGCGACGTAGGTGAACAGGTCCAGTTTTCCGGCGAAGTACTGGAAGAGGGAGCCTTTGGCGACGCCCGCCTCGCGCGCGATGACGTTGAGGCTGCCGGTCGAATAGCCGTGGGTGCCGAACTCGTCCATCGCGGCGACCAGGACCCGTTCGCGCCGGTCGGGCGGGAGATGGGTCCAGGTGGTGGTGGGCATGCGCGCTCTCCGACGGTCCGACCGGGCGGCCGGGTGACCGCCCGGTCATCGTCGGGCGCCCCGGCCGCCCTGTCAACGCGAGGAGTTGTAACGGGCCCTCAAGCTGTCCCGGGCCGTCAGCGTGAGGAAGTTGTCCCAGGGCTCCGTTCAGCGGGCGAGGTAGCGGCCGGCGGGAGGTGCGGTGACGGCTCCGTCGCGGTAGGCGACACGGCCCCCCACGATCGTGGCGGTGGGCCACCCTCGCAGTTCCCGCCCTTCGAACGGGCAGTGGTCCTGGCCGGACAGCAGCAGTCCGGCCGTGACCGATCGGGAGGAGTCCAGGTCGACGACGACCAGGTCGGCGTCGGCGCCCACCATCAGAGACCCTTTGCCCGTGAGGCCGTAGGCGGCGGCCGGATTCGCGGAGAGCAGTTCCGCGACGCGGCGCAGCGGCAGCCCGCGCTTGTGGTGGCCCTCGGAGAGCAGGATCGGGTAGAGCAGGGCGGTGCCGCCGAAGCCGGGCAGGGCGGGCCACAGGGCGTCGCCTTTGGATTCCTCCATGCAGCAGGCGTGGTCGGAGGCGACCCAGTCAACGGTGCCGTCGAGCACTCCCTCCCACAGTGCGTCGTTGTCGGCGCGGGTGCGGATCGGCGGATTGACCTTGGCACCGAGCCCGCTGCCGGCGGCGTCCAGGCTTTCGTGGTCCAGGCACAGGTGGTGCAGGGTCACCTCGGTGCGCAGGTCCAGGCCGGGCGAGGCGGCGCGCGCGGCGCGGGCCCCGGCGAGAGCGGCGGCGCTGGAGAGGTGCAGCAGGTTCACCGGGCAGCCGGTGGCGCGGGCCAGGGCGGCCGCTTCGGCGATCGCGACCTCCTCGGTCAGAGGCGGGCGGGCCTCGTGGTAGGCACGCAGGGTCTGGGGGTCACCGGCGCGCCGGACGCGGTCGATGAACAGGCGCATCAGCTCGGACTGTTCGCAGTGCAGGGAGAGCGAGACGCGGCCCCCGGGGCGGGCGGCGCCGGCCGCGGCGACGGCCTCCATGAGCTGGTAGAGGTGGCCGAGGTCGTACTCCTCGCCCTCGGCGGCCATCCGGAATCCTTTGGCGTCCTGGGAGTCGGCGGAGAGGTTGAACCCCTTGTAGAACATGTAGTACTTGAAGGAGCTGACCCCGTGCTTCGCCACGAGGTCGGGTATCTCGCGCACCTGGGCGGTGTCCATCGGGGCGAGGTGGAAGCCGTAGTGGGTGTGGCTGCGGCCGCCGACTGCGGCGAGGACCTCCGGGAAGATGTCTCCGTAGGCGCCGGTCCGGTTCAGGTAGTGCTCGCCCGTGCGGAAGTACGACAGGACGCTCGTCGCCCCGCCGACCAGGGAGGACCGGGTCTCCTCCGCCGCGTCCTGTTCCAGGGAGCGGTAGATGCCCAGGTGGAAGTGGGCGTCCACCGCGCCGGGGAAGACCGTCCGGCCCGAGGCGTCGATGACCTCGGCCGCCTCCGAGGCGTCTATGCGGTCGGCCAGGGCGGCCACCTTGCCGTCGCGCACGGCCAGGTCCGCGGTGATCTCGCCGAGGTGGGGCTGGACGAGGGTGCCGTTCTGGATGAGCAGGTCGTAACGGGACATGACAGGCCGGGCGGCCCGCAGGCGGTGGCGCCCGTACCTCCCTTCCACATCCGAGGACTTGGGGAAACGCCGTTTCTCTTCTGTGCTGCGGGGCCTCATGCTAGCTTTCCGAAACAGCGTTCCACAAGGAGAAACATCTTGACCGAAGGTGCGTGAACCCCGATGGAGCCTCCCCTCCCCCGCCCGGTCCCACCTCCCGTCCCCGGCTCAGTCCCGCCTGCGCTCGCCCTCTCGGCACCGCCTGCCGTTCCCGCTCCCCTGCGCGGGGTCACCGTCCTGGACTGCGCGACTCTGTTCGCCGGCCCGCTGGCCGCGACGGTCCTGGGCGACTTCGGCGCCGACGTCATCAAGATCGAGCACCCTGCCCGGCCGGACCCGGCCCGCACCCACGGCCCGTCCAAGGACGGTGAGGGACTGTGGTGGAAGATGCTCGGCCGCAACAAGCACACCGTCACCCTGAACCTGAGCCGCCCCGCTGGAGCCGAGCTGCTGCTGCGGCTCGCCGCGCAGGCGGACGTCCTGATCGAAAACTTCCGCCCCGGAACCCTGGAGCGCTGGGGTTTGGGCCCGGAGGAGCTGCACCGCGCCAACCCGCGGCTGGTCATCGCCCGCGTGACCGGCTTCGGGCAGTACGGGCCCTACGCCCGCAGGCCCGGCTTCGGCACCCTCGCCGAGTCCATGAGCGGCTTCGCCGCCTTGACGGGCGAGCCCGACGGCCCGCCGACGCTGCCGCCCTTCGGGCTGGCCGACGGGGTGGCGGCGCTGGTCGCGGCCTCGGCCGTGCAGACCGCGCTCTACCACCGCGACGTGCACGGCGGGCCGGGGCAGGTGGTCGATCTCGCGATCATCGAGCCGCTCCTCACCCTGCTGGGGCCGCAGCCCACCGCCTACGACCAGCTCGGGACCGAGCCGCCGCGCACCGGGAACCGCTCGGTGAACAACGCCCCCCGCAACATCTACCGGACCCGGGACGGCGCCTGGGTGGCCGTCAGCACCTCGGCGCAGTCCGTCGCCGAGCGGGTCATGAAGCTCGTCGGGCACCCCGAAGTGACCGATGAGCCCTGGTTCGCCAGCGGCGCCGGCCGCGCCCTGCACGCGGACCTGCTGGACGCGCAGGTCGGGGGGTGGATCGCGGCCCGCGACCGGGAAACGGTGATCGCCGCCTTCGAAGAGGCCGAGGCCGCGATCTCCCCCGTGTACGGCATCGCCGACATCTTCAAGGATCCGCAGTACCAGGCCCTGGATTCGCTGACGACCGTGGAGGACCCGGTACTGGGTCCGCTCCGGATGCAGAACGTCCTCTTCCGGCTCTCCGCCACACCCGGCGCCATCCGCTGGACCGGCCGCGCGCACGGCCGCGACACCCGGGACCTCTACGCGGCGCGGCTCGGCCTGTCGCCGGGCGAGCTGGACGAGCTCGCCGCCGACCGCACGATCTGATCCCCTTCGGAGGTTCCATGAACAACGTGCACGGGTACGGCGGCCAACCGGTGTCCCTCGCCGGCGCTCCCGTGATCGACCTCTCCCAGCCGATGCGCCGCGGCATGCCGCAGTCCCCCAACCACCCGCCCTTCCGCATGCTGCTGGAACGCCGCCACGGCGACCACGTGCGCGCCGACCAGGGCTCCGCGGCGAACGAGCTGATCGTCACCGGCGGCCACGTCGGCACGCACGTCGACGCCCTCGCCCACGTGTCGCAGGGCGGACTGCTGCACGGGGATGTCCCAGCCGCCTCGGTGCAGAGCCACGAGGGCTTCTCCCGGCACGGCATCGAGGAGTTCCCGCCGTACGTGGGCCGGGCGGTCTTCCTGGACATCGCCGCCGTGCACGGCGTTCCGGTCCTTCCCGCCGGGTACGAGGTCAGCGTCGCCGATCTGGAGCGGGCGCGGGACGCGGCCGGCGTGGACGTCGGGGCGGGCGAGGCGCTGCTGCTGGGGACGGGGTGGTCCCGGCACTGGCCGGACCCGCGGGTCTTCACCGGCCAGGAGGACGGGGCGCCGGGCCCCGGTCCGGCGGCCGGAGCCTGGATCGCGGAGCGGGGGGTCCGGGTGACCGGCGGGGAAACCATCGCCTTCGAGCACATCCCGCCCGGGCGGGGTCACGCCGAACTGCCCGTGCACCGGCAGCTGCTGGTGGAGGCGGGCATTCACATCGTCGAGACGATGCGGCTGACCGGCCTCGCCGGCCTCGCCTCGGGGCGGCACGCCGCCTTCCTGCTGATGCTCGCTCCGCTGCCGGTCGTGGGGGCCACCGGCTCTCCCGTACGTCCGCTGGCCGTCCTGCCCGACCACGACGGGGAGGCCCGGGCATGAGCGGCGCTCAGGGCGAGGGGTACGCGGCCCGCCTGGCCGACTTCGCGGCGGCGTGCCGGGCCGGCGGAATACCGCCGGAGATCGCGGCGGACGCGGCCGCCCGTACGCTGGACTGCCTGGGCAACAGCCTGGGGGCGCTCGGCGTACACGCCGATGAGCCGGCGGGTACCTCGCCCCAGGCGGCGGCGCTGGCCCTGGCGCGCGCTGCGGGCGGGGTCGGAGAGGCCACCGCCGTGGGCAGCGGCCTGCGGATGCCGGCCGACCGGGCCGCCCTGGTCAACGGCACACTCGCGCACGCCCTCGACTTCGACGACACCCACCTGCCCTCCGTCCTGCACCCCACGGCCGCCGTCCTGCCCGCCGCGCTCGCCGCCGCCGAGGCCACCCAGGCCGGCGGGGAGGCGCTGGTAGCCGCGCTCGCGGCGGGCGGTGAGGTGTGCGTACGCCTCGGGATGGCCTCCTACGACCCGGAACTGCGCAACTCGGTGTTCTTCGAGAAGGGCCTGCACGCCACCTCCATCTGCGGGACCGTGGGCGCCGCCGTCGCCGCGGGCCTGCTCTACGGGCTGCCGGCGGCCGAGCTGGCACACGCCATCGGCATCGCCTGCTCGATGGGCGCGGGGGTGATCGAGGCGAACCGCACGGGAGGCAGCGTCAAACGGCTGCATTGCGGATGGGCAGCCCATTCCGGGGTGGTCGCCGCCCAGTTCGCGGCGGGTGGGGTCACCGGCCCGCCGACCGTGATCGAGGGCCGCTTCGGATTCCTGACGGCCTTCCTGGACGAGCGGTGGACGCCGGCGCCGCTGGTGGCCGGTCTGGAGGATATGGGCGCGGCCGGGAACTGGCAGTACGCGCGGACGGTGTTCAAGCCGTACCCCTCCAACCACTTCACCCACCCGGGGATCGACTGCGCGCTGGCCCTGCGCCGGGCCGGGCTGCGCGCGCAGGACGTGGTCAGCGCGCGGCTCGGGGTGGCCGCCGCGCCCCGGCGCACCATCGGCGAGCCGTACGCGGAGAAGGTGCGGCCCCGTACGCCGTACCACGCCAAGTTCTCAGGTCCGTACACGGTGGCGGCGGCGCTGCTGTCGGAGGGGGGCGCGGACGGCGGTGCTGACGGGCTGGGTCTGCGGCACGCGGACTTCTCCCTCGGGGCCTTCACCGACCCGCGTCGGCTGGCACTGGCGGAGCGGGTGGAGGTGGTGGCCGACGCGCAGTGCGATGCCGAGTTCCCGGAGGCCTTCAGTGCGGTGCTGCGGGTCCGCACCCGCGGTGGACAGGTCGTGGAGTCGAGGGTCGCCAGCTCGCTGGGAGGGCCGGGGTCGCCGCTGTCGCGGGCGCAGTTGGCGGGCAAGTTCCGGCTGAACGCGGAGCCGGTGATCGGAGCGGCCCGCGCGCAGCGGCTGGTCGAGGCGGTGCGGGTGCTGCCCGCGGCGCCGCCTGGCGCCGTGGCCGCCCTGCTGGGTCTGACCCGGATCGAGTAGGGCGGGGGCCTGGTGGCCGGGTCAGCGGCGGGAGGCGAGCACCCGGCGGGCCGCCCGTACGACGGCCTCGTCCACCATGCGTCCGTCGGGCCCGGTGATGACGCCCGAGCCGTCCCGCGAGGCCTGGTCGAAGCGGTGGAGCAGGGCCTGCGCGGCGGCGATCTCCTCGGGCCCCGGGGTGAAGACGGCGTGTACGACCGCCAGTTGGCGGGGGTGGACGCAGGCCCGGGACCGGTAGCCGAGCCCGCGCAGGGCGCGGGTGGTGCGGGCGAGCGCGTCGAGGTCCGTGAAGTCGGTGCTGACGGGTCCGACCGGCGGCAGCAGCCCCGCGGCGGCCGAGGCGAGGAGGATGTCCGTACGGATGGCGGTCAGGGCCGCGCCCGCCGCCGCTCCGGCCGGGTCCGTCCCATCGGGCGCCGCGAGGCTCAGTTCGGCGCACAAGTCCGCCTCGCCGAGCTGCAGGTGGCGTACGCGGGGTGCCCGCGCGATGTGCCGTACGTCGAGGACCGCCTCGGCGCTCTCCAGCAGTGGGGCGAGGGCGAAGGTGCCCGGGGCGAGTCCGTGGCGTTCCTCCGCGGCGGACAGGACGGCGTGCTGGTCGGCTGTCTCCTGCACGCCGGAGCACTTGGCGAGGCAGAAGCCGGTCACTGCGGGGACGGCGAGCCGGGCACTCTCCGCCCGCCCCCGCTCGCCCGGGTTGACGCGGATCCATATCTCCGGTGGCCGGCCCGCGCCACCGTCCGCCGCGTCCGGGGCAGAGGTCCGCGCCTCGGTGAGCCAGGCATGAACCAGCGCCAGGGCCTGTTCCTTGGCCTGGGCGGGGACGGCGTCCTCCAGGTCGACGATCAGGGCGTCGGCGCCGCGCCCGATGGCCTTGGCGAGCATCTCGGGGCGGTCGCCCGGGACGTAGAGGAAGGAGCGGGGCACGGGGGCGAGAGGGTTCGCGGTCATGGCGCGGCGCTCCGATTCGCGGGGGAAGCAGCGGGGCGGGCGGGCGAGTTGGGCGGCTCCCACACTAGGAGCGCGGGCATGCCGGGTCAATGCGTTCGTTTCGCTGGGGGATCCGGTGTTTCCTCACGGCGTCCACCTCCGGGTGAGGTCGCGGAAACGCAGCTTTTACCCGCGTGCGCGTCCGGTCCCTTGACACGCCGAGCGGGCAGCGGGCTGTATGGGGGGACGCGAGCGAAACACAGTTCCGTCCTGGGAAACTTCGCACCTGCGCGTGCACCGATGCCCTGCGGGGGTGAACCGCAGGAGGAGGAGAGGAGCGATGATGGCCTTCCTCACCGCCGGCCGTCCGCAAGCGGACCTGTGCGCGGGCGTGGCGGCCGGGCTGGCCGGCGGCGCATACCTGATAGCGGCGCCCCTGTTGGGTACGCCCGTCGGTATGCCCGGCGAGGCCGTCCGCTACCTCCTCCTGACGGGCATGCTGCTCGCCGCAGCGGTCGGTGCGGTGCTCCAGCGGCGGGACCGGGTCCGGCCGCGCGGCCCCCGGGCACCTGCGCTGTGGGGCATGGGGGCCTGTGTGCTGGCCGGCGCGGCGCCGCTGACCGCCTCGCCCCTGGTGTTCGCGGTCCTGCTGCTCGTGGCCGCCGGCCTCGGCGGCGGCGCCCTGGGCCTCTACCGGCCGGAACACGCCTGGCACGCCGCTTGCCTGGCGGGCGCGGGCGTGGCGGGCACCGCTACGGCGCTCTTCGCCCGGCACCCGCAGGGGACCTGCGCCCCCCTGTGCGCGCTCGCCGCACTGCTGCTGCTTCCCCTCTGCCTGCGGGGCGCACCGCAGGCTGCCGGGCTCGCTTCCTCGCCGCCCTTTACGGCGGGGGCCGTGGGCGCGGCGGTGTTCGGCGCGCTGTTCGCCGCCCAGGAGCTCCTCGTCTTCCGCTGGGAACTGCTCGCAGGCGCGGGCGCCCGGCCGTACGCCTACGCGGCCCTGCTCTCGGCCGCCGTGACCTCCGGCCTCGCGGTGGCCGACCGGTTCCGGCCCCACACGAGTACGAGTACGGCTGCGGGCGCGGGCACCACGGTGCTGTTCGCAGCCGGGCTCACGGCGGCGGTCGTGGCGTGCGCCGGCGCCGCCCGCCCCTGGCAGTTCATCCTCGCGCTGGCGACAGCCCTCACCTGTGGGGCCGCCGCGACGGCGCGCACCGAGTCGTCCCGCCCGCAGGACCGCGCATCCACGACGGCCGCGGGGCATGCCGTGGCCGCGCTGTGCGGCGGGGCGGCCGCGGTGACGGTGATCGCGCTGTCCGGTCGACAGGTGGGCGGCCCGGACACGCTGACCGCTGTCGGCCTGGCGCCCGTGGTGGTGGCCACCGCGCCATGGGTTTCACCCGGGCTCCGCCACCTGCGGACGGCCTTCTCGCTACGGAACGGAAGGGACGGCCGTGAAGATCTCAACGCATAGCCGGACGCGGTGGGTTGTTCTCGCGGCGACCGCGGCGCTGGCGATGTCGGGTGGGCGCACGGCGACGGCCGCGGCGGCCGGGGCCGAGGAGGCCCCGGCCGCCACCGTCCGGCTCTCGGCGGCGACCGGACTGACCGAGGGTCAACGGGTGACGGTGGACGGATCGGGGTTCAGCGCGGGGCTGGCCTCGGTCGCGGTCGGCCTCTGCAAGAAGGGTTACACCGGCAACAAGGATTGCGATCTGGGCGGCGGCGCGCGGCTGGTCACCGTCGGCCCGGACGGTGTACTGCCGCGGGTCACCCTCACCGTCCGCGCCCGGTTCGCCGGGATCGACTGCCGCTTCGCCTCGTGCGTGGTCGGTGTCGCACCGCTGCCCTCCGGGACCTCGCCCGCACTGATCGCCGCCAACAGCGTGCAGGTCGCGGTGGGTTTCGAAGGCGGGACGGTCCAGGGCGAGCCCTCCGGGACCGGGCGGGCCGGACCGGCTGCGCCAGCCGCCGGCTCCCCGGGCGGCGGGAGCGTCGACGCCTGGAGCGGGCCGTCCACCCCGGTGTGGTCCCTGTCCCTCGGCGTGGCCCTCGCCGGCCTCGTGCTCGGTGTCCTCTCCTTCGTCCGGGGCCGCCGGGGGGCGGCCCCGGACGGGTCTTCGCCCGCCCCATCCGATTCTGGAGGAAAATCATGAACTCGCTACGGAGAAACCGCTGTTCGAGCGCGCTCCTCGCCGCCTCGGCCCTGGTCGCGCTAACGGCCGGGCCGGCCGCTGCCGCCGGGACGCTGACCGTCAGCAAATCGACCGGACTCGCCGTGGGGGACAAGGTCACGGTGTCGGCGAAGGGGCTGAGCCCCAACCAGCCGTTCGTACCGATCGGCCTGTGCAAGCCGAAGCCGGTGGGTCCGGCGGACTGTGAGACCTCGCCCGACGCCGCGCTCATCGGGAGGACCGACGCCTCCGGGGTGTGGCACAGCGCGGCGAACGACGCGACCTCCGCCGTCATCACGGTCAAGGCCAAGGCAGGCGGCGCGGACTGCGTGGCCAAGGCGGGCAACTGCGTCATCGCGGTGTCGATCTCCGCGACCAGGGAGCTGGTGGAGGTGCCACTCACCGTGGCCGCGGGCGGCCCCGGCGCGAGCAGTCCGCCTCCCGCCAGCCCGGCCCCTCCCACGGGCAGCGCGGGCACGGCGGCATCCGGCGGAGGTGCGAGCGTCACCGGCGGGAATCCGGTGGAGTCGCTGCCGCAGACGGGGCCGACCGACGACCTGCCGGTGGCGGCCCTCCTGGGCGGCGCGCTGCTGCTGTTGGGCGGGGGCGTGCTGATCCTGCTGCGGCGCGGCAGGCGGGCGTGAGCGGCCGCGCAGAGCGGGTCCGCTGAAGCCGGGTGCGTGCTGCGGCCGGTGAACCGCACGGGCCCTGGCGCTGCCGGGGAGGGACGCGCGCGCTGATCGGCGGCCCGTGGTCCTCCGTACCCGGAGGCACGGGCTCCGTACGGGAGGAGACATGACGGAGCCCGGCCGGGAGAGGACATGACGGAGCCCGGCCGGGCGCGTACGGCCCCGGCCGGGCTCCGCGTGTGTCCCGTCCGGCGCGCGGACGGGTAGGGGCGACGGCTGTCAGCTCCGGCGGGGGTGGAAGGACGGGTCTCCCAGGCGGCGGCAGGCCGTGATGATGTCGACCACGTCGGCGTACTTGGAGTCGAGGTCGAAGAGGTTGCCCTCGTGGGGGCCGTCGTCCCTGTCGGCCACCGCGTCGCGGACCACGATGGGCCGCAGCCCGTACTGAAGCGCGTCCAGGGCGGTGGCCCGCACGCAGCCGCTCGTGGAGAAACCGCCTATGACGACCGTGTCGACGCCCAGGACGGACAGGACGTCACGCAGGCGGGTCTGGAAGAAGGCACTCGGGTAGTGCTTGCGGATGACGACCTCCCCCGGTTCGGGGGCGCAGACGGGGGTGAACTCCGCATGCGGATTGCCGGCGCGGAAGGCGTCGAGGCTGGGCACCTTGCGGACGAAGTGCGGTGCGTGCGCGCTCGGTTCGTCCTCGTAGCGGACGGCGGTGAAGATGACCGGGAACTCCGACTGGCGGGCCGCCCGGGCCAGGTGCGCCATGGCGCGCAGGGCGCGCTCCGCCGTGTCGAGGTAGAGGCGGCTGTCGGGGGCCGCGTAGGCCTGTACGGGGTCGACGAGGAGGACGGCCGGGTGTTCGCCCCAGCCGATGCGGTGGCCGAAGCCCGCGGTCTCGTAATCGTGGGCGAGGGGCCTGCCCGCCACGTCAGATCACTCCGTCCGCGGCGAGCTCGTCGCGTTCTCCCCGGGTCAGGCCGAGGAGGTCGCCGTAGATCTCGTCGTTGTGGGCTCCGAGCTCGGGGCCGACCCAGCGGACGGCGCCGGGGGTGCCGGAGAGCTTGGGGACGACGTTCTGCATGGGGATGTCGCCGAAGTCGGGGTGCGGGAGACGGACGATGGCCTCGCGGGCGGCGAAATGCGGGTCGGTGAGCATGTCGGCGGCGGTGAAGGTCTTGCCGGCCGGGACGCCGGCGGCGTGGAGGGCGCCCAGCAGGGCATCCGCTTCCTGGCCGACGGTCCAGGTGGCGATGAGGTCGTCCAGCTCGCTCTGGTGGGCGCCGCGGGCGGTGTGCGTGGCGTACTGGGGGTCCTCGGCGAGGTCCGTGCGGTCCATGACCTCGGTGAGGCGGCGGAAGACGGTGTCCTGGTTGGCGGCGATGAGGACGGCGGCCCCGTCCGCGGTCGGGTAGACGTTGCTGGGGGCGACGTTGGGGAGGACGGGGCCGGTGCGTTCGCGCTGGTAGCCTCCCACCTCCCATTCGGGGAGGAGCGATTCCATGTAGGCGAGGACCGCTTCGTAGAGCGCGGAGTCCACGATCTGGCCGGTTCCGGTCCGGGCGCGGGCGTGCAGGGCCATGACGGCGCCGTAGGCGGCCATGGTGCCGGCGAGGGCGTCCCCGAGCGAGATTCCGGCGCGGGACGGGGGACGGTCCGGTTCGCCGGTGATGTGCCGGATGCCGCCCATCGCTTCGCCGATGGAGCCGAAGCCGGCGCGGGGCGCGTAGGGGCCGTTCTGTCCGTAGCCGGTGACGCGGACCATGACGAGGCCCGGATTGACGGCGCTGAGCTCCTCGAAGCCGAGGCCCCAGCGTTCCAGTGTGCCGGGGCGGAAGTTCTCGACGAGGACGTCGGCATGGGCGACGAGGCGGCGGACCAGGGCCTGCCCCTCCTGGCGGCGCAGGTCGCAGGTGACGGACTTCTTGTTGCGGGCGACGACGGGCCACCACAGGGACTTGCCGTAGGGGCGCTCGCGCCCCCACTGGCGCATGGGGTCGCCGCGTCCGGGGTCTTCGAGCTTGATGACCTCGGCACCGTGGTCGCCGAGGAGCTGGCCGCAGAAGGGACCGGCAAGGAGGGTGCCGGTCTCGATGACACGGATGTCGCTGAGGGGTCCACTCATACCGCGAGTGTAAGTTTGGGAAACGCCGTTTCGCTAGAGGAATCAGCACGGCAGAATGTGACGCATGGACAACTCCTTGGCGACGAAGCCGCTCTCCGGGCCCGGTGTGGTGGAAGTGGCCCCGCGCGACGGTCTGCAGAACGAAGCCCGCGTCCTTTCCCCGGCGCGCCGCGTGGCCCTGATCGAGCGTGCAGTGGCCGCCGGCGCGCGCCGGGTGGAGGCGGTGGCCTTCGTCCATCCGGGCCGGGTGCCGCAGATGGCGGGGGCGGAAGAGGTGATGGGGCTGCTGAAGCGCCCGGACGGGGTGCGCTACAGCGGCCTGGTGCTCAACGCCCGCGGTATGGACCGGGCCAGCGCGAGTGGTGTGGACGAGATCAACTACGTGGTGGTGGCGAGCGATACGTTCTCCCGCCGCAACCAGGGCGTGGGCACGCGGGAGGCGATGACCGCGTGGGAGGGGATCGCCTCCCGGGCCCGCGCGGAGGGGATCGGCCGCTCCCTGACCATCGCGGCGGCGTTCGGCTGCCCCTTCGAGGGCGAGGTGCCGGAGGCGGCCGTGGCCGAACTGGCGCGGATCGGGGCGGAGTCGGGGGCCGTGGAGATCGTCCTCGCCGACACCATCGGCGCGGGCGCCCCCGACGCGGTCTCCCGGCTGCTCGCAGCCGTACGGGAACAGGCGCCCGGAGTGACCCTGCGCTGCCACTTCCACAACACGCGCAACACGGGCTACGCGAACGCGGTCGCCGCCGCGGCGGCCGGGGCGGCCTGGCTCGACTCCTCCCTCGGCGGCATAGGCGGCTGCCCGTTCGCACCGGCCGCCACCGGCAACATCGCGACGGAGGATCTGGTCTACCTGCTGCGCCGGATGGGCCTGGAGCCGGGCATCGACATGGAGTCGGCGGCCGCGACGGGCATCTGGCTGGGGACCGTCCTCGGTATCGAGGTGCCCGCCCTGCTCGGGAGGGCGGGGCCCTTCCCCGGGTCCGCGCGCACCCCCGCCCGGGGGGAGGAATAGCCATGGGAGCGCATCCGCACGGGTGGTGGATCCTGCTGCACCTCCTGCTGTTCGTCTTCTGGCTGGGCGGCGACCTCGGTGTCTACGTCTCCAGCCGGTACGTCCTGAAACTTGGCCTGCCCTTCGCCGCGCGCTCGACGGCGCTGTCGGTCATGAGCGTGTTGGACCTCGGGCCGAAGGTCTGCCTGGTGCTCATCCTGCCGAGCGGCATCACGCTGATGGCGCTGGAGCCCCACGGGGCGGGGCGTCTGCTCAACGGCTGGTCCGCCTCGGCCACGTGGGTGTTCGCGGCGCTCTGGCTCTGGCTGACCGTCCGTGAGCACCACCGACCGGGCCACCACCCCTGGATACGCCGGGCGGACTGGGCGATACGGATCGCACTGACGGGCGCGCTGTGGGGCGTCGGGCTCTACACCCTGCTGGCCGCCGAGCCGTTCGGCGTGACCACCGATCCGCGCTGGCTGGGCGGCAAGGTGCTCCTGTACGCGACGGCGATCGCCTGCGGGCTGGGGATCCGGCTGCGGCTGCGCCCGTTCGGGGCCGCGTTCGCGGCTTTGGCGGCAGCAGGGAGCAGCGAGGGGGTGGAGCGGTCGCTGCGGCGGGCGGTCAACGGCTGTGTCCCGTACGTGGCGGGGATCTGGACGTGCGTCCTCGCGGCCGCGGCGCTGGGGGTGCTCAAGCCCGGGGCGAACCTGTGAGCCGGATCCAGAACCTCTGAGCCGCGTTCAACTGACTCCCGGCCGGTAGCCGAACTCGGCCGAGAGCCGTTCCACGCTCGCCAGCAGCAGCGGGGCGCACTCGGCCAGACGGGGCTTGAAGCGGGACTGCGGCCCGGCCAGGCTGACCACCGCGATGACGTGTCCGTCATGCCCGAAGACGGGTGCGGCGAGCGAGGCGGATCCGCTCTGCCGCTCCCCCACCGAAGTGGCGTAGCCGCGGCGCTTGATGGCGGAGAGCTCCTTGCGCATGCGCTCGGGGTCGGTGATGGTCCGGTCGGTGATCGCGTCCAGGGCGTGGCGTTCGAGGTAGGTGTCGATCTCGGCTTCCGGCAGGAACGCGAGGAACGCCTTGGAGGAGCTGCCCGCGTGCAGGGGCAGGGGGATCCCGAGGGCGACCTCCATGCGCAGCTCGTGCTCGGGGACGACCTGGTCGACGTAGAGCCTGGTGTCGCCGCGCCGGATGGAGAGGGTGGCCGTTTCTCCGCATTGGGCGGCGAGCCGCCGCAGTTCGGGAGCCGCCAGGACCCGCAGATCGGTGCGGGCCAGGTAGGCGCGGCCGAGCGAGATGGCGGCCGGTCCCAGGGCGTAGCGGCGGGTGACGGGGTCGGTGATGATCAGGTCGCGGTTGCGCAGGGCCGTCAGGATGCGGTGGACAGCGGCCTTGGTGATGCCGAGTTCCTGAGCGATCTCGGTGACCCCGAGGTCGGGGCGGCCGCTGCGGCCGAACATCAACAGCACGTCCATGGCCCGCTCGACGGCGGCGACGGACCTGCTGCTGTTCGTCTCCTCGGTCACTGGCGTCCTTCTGCGCGATGGTTTCGAGGCGTGGGCGGTGGCCCGCTCCCCGACGTGGAGAAAACACGTGGAGAAAGCATAACGCCGATTTCCCCATGGGAAACAGTCGATCCGCTCCCGCCGATTTCGTTGACACTCTCCCAACAGCCTCGTTACGCTCTTGGAGACATCGTTTCACTAGAGGAAACATAGACACGCGGGGGTGCGATGGCTGCCGTCATCGATGGAACGACCTTCCGTCAAGTGCTGTCCCGATGGCCCAGCGGCGTCGCGATCGTCACCACGGCCGGCGAGCACGGCTGGCACGGCATGACGGCAAGCTCCTTCAGCAGCGTCAGCCTCACACCACCCCTCGTCCTGGTCTGCCTGGACCAGGGCATCCGCTCCCACGATCTCCTCATACGCAACGGCGTGTTCGCCGTCAACGTCCTGGGCCGGGACCACCTCGCCCTGGGACGCAGGTTCGCGGGCATGGAGCCCGGCGTCAGCGACCGCTTCGCGGCGGGCGACTGGCGGCCCGGTGCCACCGGCAGCCCCGTCCTGACGGACTCGGCCGCCTGGGTCGACTGCCGCGTGCTGCACCGCTACCCGGGCGGGGACCACACCATCTTCCTCGGCGAGGTGGTGGCGGCGGGAGTACCGCGCATCACCTCTCCGCTGCTGTTCCACTCGCGCTCCTGGGGCCAGCTCGCCGATCCGCTGCCCGACCGCGTGGACCTGGCCGATACCGGACTGACCCGCGCCGCGCCGCACATCGCGCGCCTGTCCGAGGCGCTGCGCCGGGCCGGCGTACGGGTGCGCCTGGGGTCACTCCACGGCGCCGGACACGGCCCCGACCCCGGCCCCGCCGGCAACATCGGAGCCAACGGCCTGGGCTGCACCTCGGTGCACGTCGCCGACGCGGCGGCCGCGGTCGCCGCAGCCGCGGCCGGCTCCCCCGCCGTCGAGCTCACCGTCGCGGCGGACGGCCAGGGCAGCACTGCCGCCGACGCGGTGCGGGCGATCCAGGACGCCGGGCATCCACATACCCTCACGGTCGCCCGGATACGCGACGCACTGCACCCGGAGCTGGCCCGCGCCTGCCTGCGGACCGTGCGGCGGCTGGCCGCCGCCGGCTGCGGGGAGATCGTCCTGGAGGAGCCCGCCGAGGGCCCGGCCGACGCGGAGGGCGCCTCGCCCCTGGCACTGCGGCGACTGCTCCAGGACGCGGTCCCTGAGGCCGGGCCCGCGCTCCTTCGCCTCGCGCTGCGCGACCACCACGGCCTCGGCCTGGTCAACGCACTGACCGGCATGAAGAGCGGCGTGCGCTGCTTCGACACCAGCCTCGGCGGGCACGGCGGTGCGCTGTCCACCGAGCGGCTCGTCCTGCTCTGCTCCCGCATGGGCGTGGCCGCTCCCCTCGGCACCGCGGCCCTGCGGGACCTGCGCGCGGGCCTCCGCGCGGCGCGAAGCCAGCCGCCCGCCACCGCCACGGCCTGCTCCCCCAGCCCGGCGGCCGCCTCCCGCGCCCCGGAATCCGAGTAAGGAGTACCGCCGATGACCACGCACCAGCTCACGGGCGCACAGCTCGTCGACCGCATGACCCAAGCCGAACGGGCCCGCGCCGAGCGCGTCGAATCCGTACTGCCCGCCCTGCGCGAGGCGGCCGCCGAGGCCGACGCGAGGGCTGCCTTCCCGGCGGGCCACACCGCGCTGCTGCGGAAGGCTGGCCTGCTCGGCCTCGTCGTGCCCGAGGAGTACGGCGGGCTCGGGGGCGGTCTGCGCGACCTGGCGGCGGCCACCTACGCCATGGGCACGGCCTGCCCCTCCACGGCACTCGCCTTCTTCTTCCACAACACCAGTGCGTCGCGCGGCCTGCTGCCTCTGGAGGCCATCCGGGCGGGCCTGTTCACGCGGGAGGAGACCCCGGTCGTCACCGCCTTCGCCGAGCGGGTGCTGACCACGATGGCGTCGGGCTCCTGGCTCGCCAACTTCGCCAGCGAGACGGCCAAGAGCTCCACCGCGAACATCTCCATCGCCACCACCGCCTCGCGCGCCGAGGGCGGCTGGGTCCTCAACGGTGAGAAGTCCTTCGGCTGCGCGACCGGAGTCGCCGACATCTATCTGGTCACCGCCCGGCTGGAGAAGACTCAGACCGCCGACGGCCTGGCCATGTTCCTCGTCCCGCGCCACGCCGCCGGGGTGTCCTCCCGCCCGCCCTGGAACGGGCTCGGCATGCGCGGCAGCGCCAACCACGGCATCCGGCTCGCCGAGGTCTTCGTCCCCGAGCGGGACGCGCTGACCGTTGCGGGGGCCTTCACCCGCATGCTCCAGGTCAGCCGCGGCAGCTTCGTCGGCAACCAGCTCGCCATCGCCGCCGTCTACACCGGCGCGGCGCGGGCCGCCTACGACTACACGCTGGACCGGCTGACCCGCAAGACCTTCGCCGACACCGGCCGGCCGATCGCCTCCTCCCCCATGCACCAGGTCCTGATCGGTGACATGACCCAGAACCTGGAGACCGCGTTCCAGTGGCTGCGGCGCCAGCTCGACCTGGAGACCTCCGAGCCTCCGATCCGGCCGAAGTCGGAGGTCTTCAGCCAGTGGCGGCTGGGCAAGGGCGCGGTCACGGAAGCCTGCTTCGCCGTCGCCCTCGGCGCCCTGAAGGCATCCGGCACCTCGGAAGCACGCATGGACGGGATCATCGGCCGCACCCTGCGCGACCTCGCCATGGGGCTCGTGATGACCTTCCCCGCGGAGCGGGGCCGCCTGGAGGCGGCGAGGATCGCCACCGAGGCTCAGGAGAACGCGCTGTTCGCGACGCTGGGAGAAGCCCGGTGACCCCCGGGCCCCGCCATCCCGGTGCCTTCCGCCTATCCGATGCCTCCGGCGTCCCGGATTCCTTGCGCGTATCCGATGCCTCCGCCCTGCCCGGCGCCCTGCCGGCCACCAGCGACTTCGTCGACGGGGTGTGGCAGCCCTGCGAGACGCGCCTCGGCTTCGATCTGGAGGACCCGGACACCGGCGCGCGGGTCCGCCCGGCCTGCGCCAGCGCCAGCGACCGGGTGGAAGCCGCCTTGGCGGCAGCGGCCGCCCTGCACGCCTCGGGGGGTTGGTCCCGCCTGCCGGACGAGGACCGGGCGCAGGCGCTGGAGAGCGCGGCCGCATCGGTCGAGCGGGCGGCGGAGCACATCGTGGCTGCGGAGGCCTTCGCCACCGGCGTGCCCCTCGCCCAGAGCGCCGTACTGGGCGTCATCCTCGCCGGGGCCTTCCGCACCGCGGCGGACCGGCTGCGCGGCGGCGTGCTGCGGCGTACGGTGACGGGCCGCGGCGGCCGCCCGGTGCTGGTGCGGCGCGCCCCCTTGGGGCCCGCCCTGTGCGTGCTGCCGTACAACGCGCCGGCGCCGATGGCCGCGCACAAGATGGCCAGTGCCCTCGCCGCGGGCTGCCCGGTCGTGGTCAAGGCTCCGGAACTGGCGCCGTACGGGACCCAGTTGCTGGTGGAGGCCGCCGCCCGGGGGCTGGCGGCGGCGGGGGCGCCGGCCGGCGTCCTGCAACTGCTGCACGGGGACGGCGGTACCGGGGCGCTGCTGGTGGCCGACGAGCGCATCCGCGTCGTCTCCTTCACCGGCGGGACGGACGCGGGCCGCAGGATCGGGGCCGTCTGCGGTCTGGCTCTCAAGCCCGTACAGCTCGAACTGGGGGGCAACAACCCGCTGCTCGTCCTGCCGGGCGCGGATCCCGCGGTCGCCGGCCGGATGGCCGCCGAACTGCTGACGACACTCAACGGCCAGTGGTGCCGGGCGCTGGGCCGGCTCATCGTGCCCGCGGACCAGGCTCCGGACGTACTGGAGGCCACCGGCCGCGTTCTCGCCGCGCTGCGGGCCGGGGGCCCGCTGACCCCCGGCACCGACTACGGCCCGCTCGCCCACTCCCGTCACCACGCGGCCCTGACCGCGGGCGTCAACAGCCTGCTCTCGGCCGGGGCCAAGGCCCGTACCTGGACCGAGGTACCGGCCCGCGGCAACCACTTCGCCCCGCTGCTGATCACCGGGGCCCCTGAGGAGGCGACCCGCCGGGAGCTGTTCGGCCCGGTCGCCGCCGTGCACACCTATGAGCGGGAGGAGGAGGCACTGCGTCTCGCCAACTCGACGGGCTACGGCCTGGAAGGGTACGTGTGCGCCGCCGACCCCGAGGACGGGCTGCGCGTGGCCGGCCGTATCGCCGCCGGGGAGGTGAAGGTGAACGGGTCCTCGGTGATGAGCCTGCATACGGATACGCCCCGGCCCGCGTGGGGAGCCTCCGGCCTGGTCGACGAAGGCAGCACCGAGACCCTGCTGCACTTCACCGGCAGCCGGGTGACGGGCGTGGAGTCGGGCTTCGCGCTGCACACGGCGCACCGCCGGGAGGGGGACCGATGAGTGCCTTCCGCCCCGCGCCGGCCGCCGACCGCGTCGTGGTGGCGGGCGCCGGGCCGGTGGGCCTGACGGCCGCGCTGGTCCTGGCGCGCCGGGGCGTGCCCGTGACCGTACTGGAAGCGGGCCCGGAGCTCGCGGCGGAGTCCCGGGCGTCCACCTTCCATCCGCCCACACTGGAGATGCTCGCCGAACTGGGTGTTGTGGAAGGTCTCATGGCACGCGGGCTGGTCGCGGGATCCTTCCAGTACCGCGAGCGCGGCAGCGGCCCCGTGGCCACGCTGGACCTGTCTCTGCTGGCCGGCGACACCCCGTATCCCTTTCGGTTGCAGTGCGAGCAGAACAAGCTGACTCCGATGCTGCTGGAGGCCCTCGGCCACTGCCCGGACGCCGAGGTGCGTTTCGGGGCGCGCGTGAGCGCGGTGGAGCGGACCTCCGGGGGCATCCACGCGGTCCTGGCCGACGGGAGCAGGGTGCGGGGCGCATGGCTGGTGGGCGCCGACGGGGCACACTCCGCCGTACGGCATGCGGTGCGGGCCGAGTTCCACGGGATGACCTATCCGGAGCGGTTCCTGGTCGCCTCGCTGGACGAGGACCCCGGCGCCGTTCTGGAGGATCTGGCTCCCATCGCCTACGTGCTGGATCCCGACGAGTGGATGGTGCTGCTGCGCACCCCCGACCACTGGCGGATCCTGCTGCCCACCCCGGACGGCACGTCGGACCGGAGCGAGCTGGCCCGCCTGCCCGGACGGCTGGCCGAGGTCACCTCGCGACCGGGCCGGCCGGCCATCGCCCACGCCAGTCTGTACCGCGTCCACCAGCGGGTGGCCGGCACGTTCCGCAGCGGCCGGGTGCTGCTGTGCGGGGACGCCGCGCACGTGAACAACCCGCTGGGCGGTATGGGCATGAACAGCGGTATCCACGACGCGGTGCTGGTGGGCGGCGCGCTGGCGGACCTGCTCACGGGCGAGGGGTCCGAGGAGGAGCTGACGGAGCGCACCGAGGAACGACGCGCTTGCGCGCTGCGCTACGTGGGGGCCGAGACGCACGCCAACTGGAAGCGGCTGCGCGCCCGGGATCCGGCCGAACGGAACGCGCTCTTGGCGGGGTTGCGGGCCACGGCCGCGGATCCGGTGGCGGCGCGTCGTTCGTTGCTGCGCAGTTCGATGATCGACTCCTTGCGCGGTGTCCGGTGGTCGCGGTGACGCCCCCACCGGAGCGGGGCGGGAGCTCGGCTCCTCGGATCACGGTGGAGAATCCGGCGTGTACGGCGCGGCCCGCGGGGAGCGTACGGTCGCACACCGCGGCGGACGTGGACGCCGCCGTGGCAGCCGCGGCGGCCGCGGCGCCCGGGTGGGCGGGGACGGCCGAGGTGGACCGGGCCGCGGCGCTCACGCGGATCGCTGCCGGGGTGGAGGCCGCCGCGGGGGACCTCGCGGTCCTGCTGGCCCGGGAATCCGGCAAGCCACTGCCCGACTCCCGGGGAGAGGTGCGGTACGCCTGCGCGGTACTGCGCTGGTACGCCGAGCACGCCCCACGGCTGCTGGCGCCGCAGGTGGTGGACGACGACCAGGGCCGGCTGGAGCGGCGGTACCGGCCGTTCGGGGTGGTCGCGGCGCTGACCCCGTGGAACGCCCCGGTGATCCTGGCTGCCGTCAAACTCGCTCCCGCGCTGGCCGCGGGCAATGCCGTGGTAGTCAAACCGTCGCCGCTGGCTCCGTTGGCCGTCTCGGCGTTCCTGGAAGGCGCGGCCCGTGAGCTGCCTGCCGGCGTGGTACGAGTATGCCAGGGAGAAGCGGAGGTGGCGCTGCGGCTGGCGGGTCACCCGGACGTGGGCAAGCTGTCGTTCACCGGCGGGCCGGAGGCGGGACGGGCCGTCGGCGCCGCCGCCGCGCGAGCGCTGACGCCGACCACGATGGAGCTCGGCGGCAACGACGCCGCGGTCCTGCTGGACGACGCCGTACTGACGGCGGCGGACATGGACCGGCTGGTCCTGGCGAGTTTCGCGACGGCCGGTCAGGTGTGCATGGCCGCCAAGCGGGTCTACGTGCCGCGAGCCGGCCTGGACCGCTTCGTGGAGCGGTATGTGGCGGCGGCCGCGCGCGTGCTGCGGCTCGGTGACCCGCTGGCCGCCGGCACCACCGTGGGTCCGGTGATCTCCGCGCGGGCCGCTGACCGCGTCCGGGGGCTGGTCGCCGATGCCCGCGCGCGTGGGGGGACCGTCATCGAGCTGGGGACCGTACAGACCGGGATCCGCCTGGGCGGAGGGCACTTCGTCCGGCCCGTGCTGGTGCTGGGGCTGGGTGACGACGCCCCGCTGGTGTGCGAGGAGCAGTTCGGTCCGGCCCTCCCCGTGCTGGCGTACGAGGACGAGGACGACCTGGTCACCCGGGTCAACGCCGGACCGTACGGCCTCGCGGCATCCGTGTGGAGCGCGGACGAGCCCCGGGCCTTCGAGCTGGCGGCCCGGTTCGAGGCCGGCTTCCGCTTCGTCAACACCCACAACCGGACGGGTATGGCGCTACGGGCGCCCTTCGGCGGGGTCAAGCGCAGCGGGCACGGCCGGGAGTACGGGGCGGAGGGGCTGCTGGAGTACGTACAACCGGTGCTCACGCACGCACCCGCCGCGTTCCGGGCGGGGGGCGCGGGAATGGCACCGGGAGCCTATCCGTGAGGGGGTCCGGAGCCGTCCGCGGCGGTCGGCTGCATCGCTGAACCTGATGAGAACGACAGCCCCGAGCAAGGCACTTGCTCCTTGCGCCGGGCCCGTTCTCCCTCTGTCGCAGGAAGCCCCACCCGTGTATGTTAAGGAAACGCTGTTCCGCTAGGGGAACCGATGGAGTCGACCATGGACCAAGCGCGCACGTTTCGCGTGGCAGCCGCCCAGTTCGCCGTGGGCTCGAACCGGAAGGCCAATCTGGCCGTCTGCGTCCGGATGATCGACGCCGCCGCGGAGCGGGGCGCGCTCCTCGTGGTCCTGCCGGAGTTCTGCAACCACCTGTCCTGGTACGACAGTCGGGCTCAGGCCCTGGCCGCCGCCTGCCGCCGGGGGGACGACTTCCTGACGGCCGTGGCGGAACGCGCCGCCCACCATCGGCTCTCCGTCAAGCTGCACGTCACCCTCGCCTCCGGACCCCCGGAAGCGGAGCGCGTCACGGCCGCGAGTCTGCTCTACGGGCCGGACGGCGAGTTGGCGGGTACGGCCGGCAAACAGATCCTGATGGGCAGCGAGAACGACCATCTCGACCCCGCGACGCGGGCCGGTCCCGTCATCGACACCGCTCTCGGTCCCGTGGGCCTGTACTCCTGCATGGAGGGGGTCATCCCCGAGGTGTGCCGCGGGCTCGCCCTGCGCGGGGCCCACCTGCTGCTCAACAGCCTCAACTCCTTCGCCCTCGACGAGGCCGCGCTGCACATCCCGGTGCGCGCCGCGGAGAACCGGGTGTGGGTCATCGCGGCCAACAAGGTCGGCCCGCTGCTCCCGGCGGACCGTATCGGCGCGATCAGCGCCGCCATGGGGGTACCGGCCGAGGCGCTCGACGGGGCGGGCGAAAGCCAGATCGTCGCTCCCGACGGGCGGGTCGTCGCCAAGGGGCCGCGGCGCGGGGAGGCCGTGGTGGTCGCCGACATCCAGCCGGCCGCGGCCGCCGACAAACGCCGGGCGGACGGCACCGACGCGTTCGCGGTGCGGCGCCCCTCGCTCTACCTGCCGATCGCCTCACCGCCCGTCCCCGCCCCCGCCTTCGCCGGCTCCCGCGCCGAGCAGGTCGACGCCGCCGTCGTCCGGCCGCGCGGCAGCGGCCGCGCGGCGGTCGAGGACGCCACGCGTCTGGTCCGCACGGCCGCGCGGCGCGGCGCGGCCCTGATCGTGCTGCCGGAGCTGTTCTGGCACTCGGACGGCGTCCTGCCCGGTCCTGGGCGCCCGGACCCGGAGGAGGCCCAGACCGTCCTGCGGACCCTGCGCACCGCCCTGGAAGGCACCTCGGCCTACCTCGCCTGCACGCTCCCCCTGCCCACCGGCCATGCCGGCGTGCTGCTCGACCGCGACGGGCCGGTGCTGACCCAGCACCAGCTGCACCAGAGCGACCGCCACCGAGGCTGGGACCGGGCCGGCGGAGCGGCGGAGCTGCTCACCCACGACACGCCCTGGGGCCGCGTCGCCGTCGTCCCGGGCGACGACGCCGCCCAGCCGGAGACGCTGCGCCTGGCCGCGCTGCGGGGCGTCGACACCGCGGCGGTCTGCCTGGGCGTGACCGAACCCTGGGAGACGGCCCTCGGCCTTCCGGAACGGGCGGCGGAGAACCGGATCAACGTCGTCGCCTCGGGCCACCGCGCGGGCGCCGTGCACGCCCTGCCGGTGGAGTTCGGCCTGTGGCGCTCGCGGGGCACCCCCTTCGACGGCACCATCAGCACACCCGCGACCACGGCGGCCGGGCCCGGCCTCACCCTGGCCGCTCTCCGGCCCCGCCAGGCCGAGCACCGGCTCGTCTCGCGCGCCACGGACCTGGTCGACGGGCGCCCCTGGAGACTGGCGGACGCCCTGGTGGCGCCCCGGCCCCGCGCCCAGGGCTCTGCCTCCCCCGCGCACCCCCACCCCGGCCAGTGAAGGAGCGACGTGTCGGAAACACTCAAGGCCGTGCAGGACATGACCGACGAGTCCGCGGTCACCGATGTGACGGAGACCTTCGTCCAGTGGCAGGAACTGCTGGGCGAGCTCAAGGCGAAGATCACGGCCCGCTTCGAGCTGCACCGGGACCCCTCCACCGAGGAGCTGGAATCCTTCGGCGCGGCGGGCGGTCCCCGGGGTTCACTGGCCGGCTTCAGCGGTCCGGAGGTGGACTGGATGATCCACTCCTGGGTCGGGGACCCGGAGCACGGCTTCGTCAATCTCCATCTCACCGTCTGGCTGGGCCCGCACCTCCGCGTCCCTCACCTGGGCATCGCCCTGCTGTGCTGGCCGGGCGGATGGTTCTACCTCGACTCCGTGCCCCGTACCAGCCTGGTGGCCGACGGGGACTACTACGACCGCTACTACGCCCCCGCCGAAGAGGAGTGGCTCGCGGTGCGGGAGGAGTACGAAAACCTGTCCTGGTTCACCAGCCGCAGCGGCTTCATCCGCGGCAGCCTCTCCCCCACCGCCTACTGCTGTTCCATGCCCCGCGACGAGCGGCACATCGAGCTGGTGCGGCGCCTGACGCACGAGCACGTCGATCGCTGGCTCACCTGGGTGGACGAGGCGGAGCCGGTGCCGGATGGGGAGCGGGGAGCGCTGGCCGCCGCCGACCTGGCGGTCCGCCGCAACATCGTGGAGCGCGACCCGGCGAACGTGATGGCCGTACGGTACTTCGGCGAGCAGCTCACCGACCGGCTGGTGCGGGGGCTGTGGGGCGGCGAGCGCGTCCTGCCGAGGCCTTCGTGAACCAGGTCCGGTCCCTGTGGTGGGCCTGCCGGGTCCCCGGCCTCAAGGAGCCCTTCGACACGGCGCAGCTGAGGGTCTGCTATCCCGCCCGGGCGACCGGATCCGACACCGAGCGGCTGACCGGGGTGGTCGCGGCCGATGCCGGGCGGGGCCCGTTCCCGGTCGTCGTCCTGCTCCCCGGCATCAACGTGCCCGCGGACTCCTACCGGTGGCTGGCGGTACTGCTGGCCGGCCGGGGCTTCGTCGCGGTGACGCCCCAGCTGGTCGGAGAGCTGTTCGCCGGCAGCCACGGAGTGACGCCCGGCATCGACCTGGAAGCCTGCCCACCGGGCGCGTACGGCACACGGGCGACGACGCCGCTGATCGGCGCCGTCCTCACGGCCCTGACGGAGCTGGCCGCCGCCTCCTCCCCCCTGGCGGGGCTGCTGGACACGGGGCGGGTGGTGGTGGGCGGCCACTCGGCCGGCGGCACGGTAGCGCTGCAGTCCGCCGCTCATGTGCCCGGTCTGCGCGGGGTGTTCACGTACGGCGCCCACACCCTGGTGGCGGCGGCGCTCGGCCATCCGCCCGGTACCGTCCTGCCGGTCGCGGCGGGCGTCCCCGTCCTGCTGATGTCGGGGGAGCACGACGGTGTGATCGCCGCGAGCGCGGACCGGTACGGGGCGACGGCGGGCCCGGCCGAAGGCGCCGACCCGGCCACCACCGACCCCGTCGCCCGTACGTTCCACCGCGCCCTGCCCGACGCGGACGGGGCGCACGCCTGGGTGAAGCTCGCGGGGGCGGGCCATTTCACGTTCTGCGATCCCGTGGACCCGACCAGCGCCCGCGCCTTCCTGGAGCCGCCGCAGGCCGCCGGAAGCGCTGCCCGCGCCCTCATCGGCCGCCTGGCGACGGCATTCTGCGCGGCGACCCTGCCGGAGCGGCCCTCCCCGGCGGACACCGCCGCGTACGGGGCCCTGCTGACGCCCCCGCATCCGGGACTGGTCTCCGTCGTTCGCCGCTGATCCCGCCCTCCCCCCCCTCTCTCATCGTCCGCCGCTGATCCCGCCGCTGATCCCGCCCCCCTCTCGTCGTCCGCCGCTGCTCCGCCTGCTCCCGCCGAGACGTCAGAAACCGCGAGGTGCCCCACCGATGCTGAAGAACTTCTGGTACGCGGTCGAGTTCTCCGACCGTGTCGTCCGCAAACCGCTGAAGGCCGTCTGCCTCGGCCAGTCCCTCGTGCTCTACCGCACCCCGGCCGGGAAGCCGGTCGCGCTGTCGGACCTGTGCGCGCACCGCGGGGCCGCGCTGTCCGCGGGCACCGTCGAGGACGACTGCGTGGTGTGCCCCTACCACGGCTGGCGCTTCGACACCGAGGGCGCGTGCACCACGATCCCCGCCAACCAGCCGGGCCGGGGCATCCCCAAGAAGGCGCGGGTGGACTCCTACCCCGTCCAGGAGAGGTACGGCTTCGTCTGGGTGTTCCTGGGCGAGCTCCCCGAGGAGGAGCGGCCGCCGATCCCGCACTGGCCCGAGTTCGATGATCTGGTGGGGGACGGCGGCCGGTTCAAGGCGGTGACCGGCGAGTACCTGTGGCACTCCAACTACGAGCGGATCCTGGAGAACGGCTGCGACATCGCGCACACCCCTTTCGTGCACGCGGGCGCCTTCGGCAATCCGGACCGGCCGGAGGTCGAGGAGTACACGGTCGAGCAGCCGGACGAGTGGTCCGCCTTCGCCACGGTGGCATTGAACCCGCCCGCCGCCAAGGGGCTGTGGGCGAGGCTGTACACGGACCGCGGATCCCGGGGCAAGGACCGGCCGCCGGTGGTGACCACGGCGGGCTGGATGCTGCCCAACCTGATCAAACTGCATGTGCGGCTGCCGCTGGGCAACATGATCATCTACGACACCAACATCCCCGTCGACGAGACCACCACCCTCGTCAAGTGGGTGGCGCTGCGCGATTTCTTCACCGGTGACTGGGCTGACAGGAACGCCCGCAAGCGGGTGCTGGGCATCTTCGACCAGGACGCCCCGGTCGTGGACGGGACCCGTCCGGAGCTGCTGCCGTCCGACCTCGGCGCCGAACTGCACCTGCGCTCCGACATGATCTCCGTCGCCTACCGCCGGCGCCGCCAGGAACTCGCCGCCAAGGGCTGGGCGGTCGGTGACGCCGACCGCATCATCGGCGACGTCCCCGCGCGCAGCGCCACCGTCATCGCCTCGCCGGGCCGGCGTGCGGTGCCCGAGCTGGCCCGTGCCTGGGAACAGAAGGCCCAGGGCTTCCACCCGACCGTCGAACGGTCCCAGTCCCCGGCACCGGCCCATGAGAAGGAGTAGCCGTATGACGCCCTCCGCACCATCCGACGCCGCCACGGACGGCGCGACCCCGGCCGCCCGGCTGTCCCGCACCGTCCTGGAGGCCCTCCTCGACGCGGCGGCCGTCGAAGAGCGGCCCACGCCCTGGGCCGTACTGACCACCCCCGCGGGTCCCGATCCGGTGGGCTCCGTACGCTACTTCCGCGGCGGCGGCCGGAGCGGTGTCGACGCGGTCGTGACCGTCTCGCTGGTGGTGCCGGCCTTCGGCCTCGACAGCCACATGGTGTTCGCCTTCGGCGCCGCCGGCTCCCCGCTGCCGCACTTCACCCTCGACTCGGTCCAGGCCCATGGCGGGTACGCCTTCCACCTGGACCTGGTCCCGCGCGTCGACCTGGCCGTGAGCCCCGCCTACGCGGACCACGTGTACGGGCCCTTGACCGGGCCCTACAGCCGGGCCTCGGAGATACCCGGCCTCACCCCGGCGGCGATCAGCCCCCGCCAACGCTCCCTGATGTCGCCGTGGATGCTCGTCCACCGCGCCGACGCGGAGGCGCTGCGGGCCGTCACCCCCTTCGCCGAGGAGTACCTGCGCCACTGGCTGGAGCTGGCCCGGGTGTTCCCGGCCGACGCCGCCGGCGAGGCCAAGGAGGGCGACGCGCCCCTGCGCGACCGCCGCCTGCGCGAGGCCCTGTTCAGCCGGGGGATCGACCCCGTCTGGGCGCAGGTGGACCGGCTGCTGGGCACGGCGGTGACCGACGGCCTGCGCGGGCTGCTGACCACCGGCAGACTTCCCGATGAGGAGGCCGCGGCATGAGCGGTACCCCCGGGGCCGGTCCGAGCCGGTGGCAGCAGCGCATCGCGGGGCAATGGCACGGCCGGCCCTCGCTGTTCGACGCGCAGGGGACCTGGTGCGGTTACGAAGACATCCGCCGTTCCTCCGAGTTCACCGACGGGGGGACGGTGTACCGGATGGACGGCGGACTGCTTCAGGGCGGGCCGCTCGCCGGCCGGTTCCAGCTCGCCGCGCCGTTCGCCTTCGCGGTGACCGACGCCGACGACAACCGCCTCTACACCGGTCCGGACTTCCACGGCAGCGGGCAGCCCTACGGCTCCTTCGTCGACGCCCATTACTACGGGCCCGGCTGGCAGGTGGCGCTCAACACCTGGAACCACGTCCTGCCCGACGGCCTGACCCAGGTCTACTCCTCGGTGCTGCACCAGGGCTGGACGGTGATCGGATGCTTCAACGGCGTGTACGTGCGCACCACCGGCCACGTTGACCACGACGACCACGACGACCACGACGAGGCCGCCCGCGAACGCGTCTCCCGGCACCTGGCCGCCGAGACGGCCTGCGGCCCCGTGCCGTGGATCCTGCCCACCAAGCGGTCCGGCGGCTTCACCGGCTCCTGCGAGCTGTGGAGCGCGGAGCAGAAGTACCTCGGGGACGTGCAGGTGGAGATCGCCGTACGGCCACTGGACCTGCTGCGCGCGCGCCACCACGTCACCTGGCGCGGGAGCGGCCTGGACCACTCCTTCACGGTGGAGCGCCGTCGCGACGGAACCCGCGAGTTCTGGGAGGGACCTGATGCCTGGGGCAACGCGCAGGCGTTCGGCCGGGCCAATTTCCCGCTGTGGCACTTCACCGACGGGGAGGTGCACCGGGTGCGCGGCCGGGAGTTCATGCTCGACGCCCGTCCCGCGATGGCGGCGGGCGGCCGGCTGGCGGTGACGTACCAGCTGTTCGGCGGCAACGCGCTGGCCGGGGTCCTGCACGGCGTACTGGACTGGGAGGCGGCGTCATGACCTCGACGGTGGTCATCACCGGCGGCACCCGGGGCATCGGGCTGGGGCTGGCCCGCGCGTTCCTCGACCGGGGCTGCCGGGTCGCCCTCTGCGGGCGCGACGCGGCAGGCGTGAAGGCCGCCCTGGCGAGCCTCGGGGGCGGCTCCCTGGCGGTCGGCCGGGTGGCGGACGTGACGGACCGGGACCAGGTGGCCGCGCTGTGGACCGCGGTCGAGCACGCCTTCGGGCCTGCCGACGCTTGGATCAACAACGCCGGGGCGACGACCGCCCGCCGGCCGCTGTGGCAGCTGAGTGCGCGGGAGTCCGACGCTGTGACGGCGGTGAACCTGCGCGGCGTCCTCAACGGCAGCGCCGTCGCGGCCGAGCACTTCCTGCGCCTGGGCCGGGGCCGGGTGTGGAACATGGAGGGTTTCGGCTCCGACGGCCGGATCATGCCCGGCCTGAGTGTCTACGGCGCGAGCAAAAGGGCCGTCACCTACCTCACCCAAGCCTTGGCCGCCGACCTCCGCAAGGAGCAGGAGACCCGTACGCACGACGTCCGGGCGCTGCTGCTGTCGCCCGGGATCGTCGTCACCGACCTGCTGCTGCACGAGTACACGCCGGACGAGTACCCGAAGGCACGGGCGGTGCTCAACATCCTGGCCGACCGGGTGGAGACGGTGACGCCGTGGCTGGCGGACCGGGTCCTGGCCGACCGTACGGCCAACGGGGGCCGGGTGGCGTGGCTGACGCGCCGCAAGGCTGCCAAACGGTTCGCGATGGCGGCGCTGCGCAGGCGGTCGGTGCTGCCGGAGGCCTTGCCGGCCGCTCCGGAGCGGGAGGGTGCCTCGTGAGCGCGGGTCCGGACTATCCGCTGTCGCTCGCGGTCGAGGACTTCGTGCCGGTGGTGCTGACGGGCGTGGGGGCCGCCTTGCTGATCGGGCCGCTGCGGAAGCACGGCGCGCGCACCGCCGCCCGGACCGCGGCGGCGGGGACGGCCCTGGTCCTCCTCGGCGGGCTCTCCAAGGCCACCTGGAAACTGCTGGTGGCCTTGGACGGTCCCGACGTCCAAGGCATGGACAAGGCGCTCTTCCCGTGCCTGTCGGCCGGTTTTCTGCTGCTCGCCCACGCCGTCCTCACCCTGCCCCCGGACGGGCGCGGTCCGGGGGCCGGCCGCAGACCTCCGCCGCTGTGGGGGCTCGCGTCGCTCTGGCTGGCCGCGGGGGCGGCGGGGCTGCTCCTGGGGTCGACGGTGCCGAACATGGTGGTGGCCATCGTGGCCGTCTCGGTCTGCGGTGTACGCCTCATCCTGCTCGCCCGCTCCGACGGGGACATCCCGGCGGCGGTCGCGGGCGGGCTGTGGCTCAGCGGCATGTACGTGCTGGGGCCGCTGGCGGCCCGGCCCGAGCAGAGCGTGGCGCTGCAGTGGGTGGAGCAGTCGGCGAACACCCTCACTCAAGGCGCCTTCGTCGTACTCGCATGGCGGCTGGCGAAGCGCCGGCGCGACCTCGTGTCCTCGTCCTCGCCTTCCTCCCCCGCTTCCCCTTCCTCCGGCCGATCGGCGGCATGAATGACGGACAGTCTCGGCTGGCGGCGCAAGTTCGGCGTCATCGCCCCCAGTACCAACACCATCGTGGAACCGGACTTCTACCGGATGTCCGTACCGGGTGTGACCGCGCACTTCTCCCGCATCCACATCCGCGACCAGAACATGGACCGGGACTCCGGCATGGAACGGCTGCTGGAGCAGATCCGCGAGGAGACCGGCGCGGCCTGCGAGCGCGTGCTGACCTGCGAGCCGGACTACATGGTCATGGGCATGAGCGCGGAGACGTTCTGGGGCGGTGTCGAAGGCAACCGGGCGTTCGTCCAGCAGATCCATGACCTCACCGGTCTGCGGGTGGCCACCGGCGCCGAGGCCTGCGAGCGGGCCCTGCGCCTGTTCGGGGCGCGGCGCATCGCGGTGGTGACCCCGTATCAGCCGGTCGGCGATGCCAATGTCGACCGGTTCTTCACCGAGCTGGGCTTCGAGGTGGCCGGCATCAAGGGCCTGCGATGTCCGACGGCGGTTTCCATCGCCCATGTATCGGAGGCCGAACTGCGCTCGGTGCTGGTCGAGTTGGCGGCGATACCGGGCGTCGAGGCGATCGTGCAGTGCGGAACGAACCTGTCGATGGTGTCACTCGCGGACGAGGCGGAGCGGTGGCTCGGGCTGCCCGTGATCGCCATCAACGCCGCCACGTGGTGGATGGCCCTGCGGGACAACGGCTGCGCCGACACACTGCACGGCTACGGCACGCTGCTTCGCGAGCACTGACGGCGGACGGCACAGCGACCGCGGCACACCACGGAGGCGGCATCTCACCGGCGGACTGCCGGCGGGATGCCGCCTCCGTGGTGTGCCGCGGGCTCAGTGGGCCTGCTGGACGGTGACCGCGGAGTCCGCTGAATCGCCCCAGTAGCGCACGTAGGACCGGGCGAAGGCGTCGCCCAGCGAGGCCTTCAGGAAGAGCGCCGACCAGCGGGCCGCGGTACGGATGCCCTCGACCTGGCCGGTGCTCTGGGCGGAGGGGTCGGGGGCGGCCCCGGGCGGGTTCTGCACGTCGGTGATGCCGTAGTGGTTGACCCCGGCCACGCTGACGAGCGCCTTGGGCTTGGTCTGGAAGGCGTCGTAAGTGGCCCGCGCGGCCGCGGGGGCGGCCACGCCGTCGGCGGATCCCTGGATGAGCGCGACCGGCACGGTGTTGTTGATCGGGGCCACCGGACCGCCGCCGGGCGAAGCGTTGTTGGTGCCGAAGAAGGCGGCCGCCTTGAGCTCGGCGGGCGTGACGGCGCCCGGCGGGAGGCCGAAGCAGAACGGCGGCGCGCACTGGCCCTGGACGGTGGCGACGCCCGCGGCGCCACCGAAGGAGTGGCCGAGGAGGGCGAAACTGGCAGGATCCAGCCGGCCGGCGAGGGGGCTGCCGGTCCGCGTGTTCTCGGCCTTCGACCAGGCGACGGTGGTCAGGCTCTGGTCGGCGGAGGCCCACAGGCCGGGGACGCCGAACACGGACCGGAGGTGGTTGGGGACCACCACGGCGAAGCCGAACGCGGCGACGGTGCGGGCGTATCCCTCGTAGTGGCTCTTGTCGACGTTGGCGCCCTGCTGGAGCAGCACGACCGGCAGCCGGCTGCCGGTCTCGGGGTAGTAGATGTCGGCCGCGTCGGTTCCGACGGAGGCGGTGTACACGCGGGTGGGGACGGTGGTGGGGCCCTCGGGGGTCTCGGTGGGGGCCGCGCTCGCGGTGCCCGCGGCGGTCAGGAGGGCGAATCCGAGCAGGCCCGCCGTGATACCTCGGCTGACGCTGAGCCGTGTGTGGTGCGTGGCGTGTGCCATCAGTGATCCCGTCTTGTTCGCTGTCGTCGGTGTGAAGGCTGCTTCTGCGGCCGGGGTCACCAGCGCGCTGCCGTTCAGGGTTTCGCGCTGTACACGACTCCCGGTTGGTTCTGCGCGGCCGCGCCCCATACCCGGTCGTGGAGGGAGGCGTCGAGGCCGAGCGTGTAGAGCAGGTAGGTCGTGGTCACGGAGCGGGTGAGGCGCTGCTGTTCGGCGCGGGTGACCGAACCGCTGTCGCAGCCGAAGCCGCCGCTGTCGGTGAAACCGCAGTGGAAACCGCCGGTGATGACACGGAGCTGGGCCGGCGCTCGTTTCGCGTCGTACATCTTGCGCTGGTGGCCGTCGACGCCCGCGACGGTGTCCCTGCTGCCGCCGACGTACTGGGCGGGGACGGTGAGCGCGGCGGAGGCGGTGACCGCTGACGGCTTGGTCTCGGCGGCGGCCAGGGTGCTGACGCTCTTGACGGCGGGGTTGCGGGACGCCGCGAGGAGGGCCGCGCCACCGCCCATGGAGTGGCCGGACAGGGCGTAGCGGTTGGTGTCGACGGCGCCGGCGAAGCGTGAGCCGGCGGTGGAGTTCTGGGTGGTCAGCCAGGCGAGGGCCGCGTTGAGGTCGTCGGCGAAGCCGGTGTGGCTGGGCGAGATGCCGCCCTGGGACTTGGGGGCGACCGTGATGAAGCCCCACGAGGCGTAGTGGCGCAGGGTGCTCTCGTACTTGGAGATGTCCTGGAAGAAGCCGTGTCCGAAGGCGAGTCCGGGGTGGAGCCCCTGGGCCACGGGGGCGCCCGCGCCGGCCGTCGCGCCCGGGTACCAGACGCGGGCGCTGTACGAGCGGCCGGAGGCGGAGACGGTCACGTCCGCGTAGGCGACGGGGAAGGACCCGGGCGCCGCGTGATCGGCCGCGAGGGCAGTGGGGGGCGGGGTGGCCGCCAGGGCGGTGGGGGCGGCCAGGGTGGCGGCGACGGCCAGTATGACGGCCGGGACCGCGCGCATGAGTCTGCGCAGCACGGAAGTACCCTCCTGTTGGGGTATCGGAGAGGGAAACGTTGTACGCCACTTCAGCACAATGACGCGTACGCGCCAATATGGCTGCTGTTTCTTTCTACGGAACTTTGTTCACTCGAACGGAACAGGCGCGGCGACTGGCTCGGTCGGCGGCCGTCGCCGTGCGACCGCCAGGCCGGCCAGCATCACGGCCTCGCCGAGGTTCCCCAGCGGGGGCGCGGCGAAAGCCGCGGCGGAGGCCGCGAAGACGGCGAGGGCGCCGAGCGCGATCCAGGGTGTCGTCCGGCGGATCCACGCGACCACACCGATCACCAGGAGCACGACGATCGCGAGGACGGCAGCGAGCGGGAATCCGCCGGACTCGGCGTCGGCGTACCGCAGGGTGTCCGCCCAGGTGCGGGGCTCCAGCCGCAGGCCGGGCAGGGTGGTGGCCGCGCCGAGCACGGCCAGGGCGCCGGCAGCGACCCACGCGGCGCCGACGGCCGTGCGGCCGGCGCGCAGCGCGAGGACGGCGCAGGGCACGACGAGGGGTGTGCCCAGGGCGTGGACGAGGAAGCGGCCGAAGTTCAGAGTCTCCAGCACCGGGCCCGCGCCGAGCAGGACGCCGCCCGCCACTACGGCCGAGTCGTAGGCCAGGGCGCAGCCGAGCAGGCTGGTGAGCCGGCCGGGCGGTCCCGTGTGCCAGGCGGTCACGGCCAGCAGTATCTGGACGGCGGCGATCAGCGCCAGCGCGCCCGAGATCACCGGGTCGCCGCACCGTGCCGGTACAGGGCCTCGATCAGGTCGGCGTACCGGTCGGCCACCGCGGCCCGGCGGACCTTCTGCGTTGCGGTGAGCTCAGGTCCGCCGGGCGCCCATTCCTCCACGATGACCTCGTGGGCGCGGATCCGTTCGGGGCGCGAAAGGCGCGTATTGGCGTCGGCCACCGCTTCGGCGAGTACGGCGGCGATTTCCTCCGTACGGGTGTTCCAGGGCTCGGCCGAGGCGATGCCTTCACGGCGGGCCCACGCGGTGGCGGCCTCCCGGTCGAGGACGAGGAGGGCCACGTTGAAGGGCCTGCCGTCGCCGATGACGACGGCGTGGGCGATCAGGGGCGAGGACGCCTTCAGCACGCCTTCGATGCGGGCGGGGGCCATGTTCTTGCCGCCGCTGTTGATGATGAGGTCCTTCTTGCGGTCGACGATGCGGACATCTCCCGCGGCGTCGAGGGTGGCGAGGTCGCCGGTGTGCAGCCATCCCGCCGCGTCCACGGTCCGCGCGGTGAGCTCGGGCTCGTCGCGGTAACCGCGCATCAGGAAGGGCGCGCGTACGAGGAGTTCCCCGTCGTCGGCGATCTTGACCTCGGCGCCGGGGACCGGCCGGCCGACCGTGCCGGGCCGCTGCCGCCCGGGCCGGGCGGTGAGTGCGATGCCACTGAGCTCGGACATGCCCCAGGCGTCGGTGAGGGGCAGTCCGAGGGCGTGGAAGAACTCCAGGAGGCCCTCGGGCGGGGGCGCGGCCCCGGTGATGCAGATCCGGGCGCGGTCGAGCCCGGCGCGGCGGCGCAGTTCGGCGAGGATCGCGTCGGCCGCATCGAGTTCCGCCCGCTCGGACGGACTGAGGGCGGCGGTCCACCGGCGGGGTGCGAGGCGGCGGCCGGTGACGAGTGCGTCCTCGACGAGTTCGCGGAGTGCGGGGTCGGCGTCGGCGAGCGCGCCCTCCAGGGCGGCGCGGATCCGCTGCCAGACGGCGGGGACGGCGCCGAAGAGGGTCGGTCGCACGAGGGTGAGGGCCTCGGGGAGCCGGGAGATGTCGTCCAGGCAGGTCAGGCTGGTTCCGCACAGGAGGTGGGTGTAGTGCGAGCCCCACCGGTCGGCGATGTGCGCGGCGGGCAGGAAGGAGATGTGGCTGTCCTCGCCGGTCACCTCCAGGAGCTGCTGGGTGCCGGCGAGTTGGCTCATCATGGCGCGGTGGGTGATCTCGACGGCTTTCGGACGGCCGGTGGTGCCCGAGGTGTGGATGAGGGTCACGAGGTCCTCGGGTCCCACGCCATCCAAGGCGGAGGCGAGGTCGAGGGGGCCGGGGGCGCCGGCCTCGGCGTCCGCCAGGGCGAGGACCGCATCCTCGCCCGTGTGCTGGGCCGCGTCGACGGTGAGCAGGTGCCGGACCGCCGTTCCGGCGGCGGCGGCGCGCAGGACGGGCAGGAAGCGGGCTTCGGTGATGACCAGGCGGGCGGCCGTACTGACGAGCAGGTCGTGTACCTGGTCGGCGGGCAGGCTGTTGTAGAGGGAGTACGGGACGGCTCCCAGGTGCAGAGCGGCGCAGTCGGCGACGTGGAATTCGGGCCGGTTGGTGAGCATGAGGGCCACCGGCTCGCCCTGGCCGATACCGAGGTGGCGCAGGGCGGCGGCTACGGAGGCCACCCGATCGGCGTACTGAGCCCAGGTCAGCGCGGTGCCGTCGAGGGTGAGCAGGGCGGGTGCGTGCGGGCGGGCGGCCACGGTCCGCTGGAAGGCCTCGCAGAGTGTCGCGGGCGGATCGGGCACGGGCGTCATGGGCGTCATGGGCGCTCCTCGGGAGGTAAGGGGGCCGCCGGGGGCCTCGACGTGGTCTCAGACCACCGGGTCGGACGGTGCGGACGGTGGCCGGGCGGCGGGGCTGCCGAAGGTGAGGCTGAAGTCGTGCAGGGCCACGCTGAGCAGCGGCGGGCCGCCGACCGGGAGCCGCAAGGGGCTACCGGACGGGATCCGCCAGTTCGCCCGGGCCAGGCCGACCGCGCTTCGGCTGCGCACGGGGCTGGTCCTGAGCTGTCCGCCGCGTTGCTGGGTGACGCGGTAGGCCACCGGCCAGCGACCCGGCAGCCTGATCCGGGGGCGGAAGGACGCGGCGCACACGGCCGTGGCGTCGGTCCGCGCCGAGGCCTGGAAGTCCTTGTCCCGGGTGATGTCGAAGGCGGCCAGCTCCTTCGGGATCCCCCACAGTTCGCGGCCCCCGGCCATCGACGCGGGGCTGTCCACCCAGATGTCGGTGATGGTGACCCGGGGCCGCAGACCGTCGCGGACCAGCACCGCGGAGAGGACCTCGTTGTAGCGCAGGACGCTGTCGTTCTCGTAGAGGACCCAGGCGGCGCCCATGACGGCCCGGCCGGCGAGGGTGAGGGGGCGGACCCCCTTCGGCAGGGGCGGCAGGGCCCTGCGCGGGACGAGCCACAGGGAAAGGTACATCTGCCCGGCCAGGTGCCAGGGTTCAGGCGGATACGTCGGCATCGGGAGCCTGTCCTTCGGTGGGTGGTCGGGGGCACGCCGTGAATCGCAGGGCGGCCGGGGCGTGCGCGGGTACCGCGGGGCGGCGCGGCGGTACGGGATCCACCCGGCGGTAGGGCTCACCGGGCTCGGGCCGCGGATCGGCCTCGCCGCGGTTGGGCCACAGCGCGGTGGCGCGTTCGGCGAGGGCGGTGATGGTCAGGGAGGGGTTGACGCCCAGATTGGCGGAGATGGTGGAGCCGTCGATGACGTGCAGGCCGGGGTGGCCGTGGACGCGGTGGTAGGGGTCGACCACTCCGTGTCCGGCGTCATCGGCGACGGCGCACCCGCCGATGAGGTGGCCGGTGGTGGGAATGTCGAGCAGGTCGCCCCAGGTGCCGCAGGCCAGGGCGGCGTTCTGCCTGGCCGCGGTGCGGGCCAGGCGGTGGCCGAGCGGTATCCAGGTGGGGCTGGGCGCGCCTTCGCCGGGCCGGCTCGTCAGGCGCGGTCCGAACGGGCCGCGGCGCAGACGGGTGGTGAGGGAGTTGTCGGCCGACTGCATGACCAGCAGGACCACCGACTGCCGGGCCCAGTGGCGCGGGCGGTGCAGGGAGGGCAGGCGGCGGGCGTTCGCGGCCATCGCGGTGATGCCCGCAAGGAGCCGGGAGCGGCCGGGGACCGGGTCGGTCAGGGTAGCGCCGAGCAGGGCGAGGAGGTTGCTGCCGGGGCCGTAGCGGACGGGTTCCACGTGGGTCGCCTCGTCCAGGTGCACGGAGGAGGTGATGGCCACGCCGTGGGTGAAGTCGGCCTCGGGGTCCGGTGAGCGTACGGCGAGGACGGCCTCCGAGTTCGTGCGTGTCAGGTGGCCCAGGCGAGGGGAGAGCCCGGGCAGGACGCCGGTGGCACGCAGGTGGTGGAGCAGGCGTTGGGTGCCGAGTGCTCCGGCCGCGAAGACGACGTGCCGCGCGGTGGTGGTGCGGGTGTCCGGGCGCAGGGTGCGTCCGGTGCGGATGGAGGTGACCGTCCATCCGGCGTCCGAGCCGCTGGCGGCGTCGGCGTCGGCGTCCGAGCCGGTGGCGGCGCCGTTCGGGCGTACGTCGGTGACGGTCCGTTCGGCGACGACGGTGGCGCCGGCCGCTTCCGCCAGGCCGAGGTAGTTCTTGGGCAGGGTGTTCTTGGCATTGTGGCGGCATCCCGTCATGCACGCCCCGCAGTGCAGACAGGCGGCGCGGTCGGGACCGGCACCGCCGAAGTAGGGGTCGGGGACGGTCGTGCCGGGTGCGGCGCCCGGCGGTCCGAAGTGCACGCCCACGGGGGTGGTGCTGAAGGTGTGCTCTCGGCCCATTTCCCGGGCCGCCTCCTTCAGTACCCGGTCGGACGGGGTGAAGCGGGGGTTGGGTACGACACCGAGCATGCGCCGTGCCTGGTCGTAGTACGGGGCGAGCTCGGTGCGCCAGTCGGTGATGGCGGCCCACCGGGTGCCTTCGTAGAACGGCGGCGGCGGATCGTAGAGGGTGTTGGCGTAGCCGAGGGAGCCGCCGCCGACGCCCGCTCCGCTCAGTACGAGGACCCGGCCCAGCAGGGTCATCCTCAGGATGCCGCGGCAGCCGAGGCGGGGGGCGAAAAGGTAGTCGCGGACGCGCCAAGAGGTGCGCGGGAAGTCGGCGTCGGTGAAGCGGCGTCCGGCCTCCAGGACGGCCACCCGGTAGCCCTTCTCCGTCAGGCGCAGGGCGGTGACGCTGCCGCCGAAGCCGGATCCGATGACCAGCACGTCGACGTCGTCTGGCGGAGGAGGCTCCGGGGCGGCCGTTGCCGTCGGAGCGTGCTCGGGTGGTGAAGAGGTGGGCATTGCGGCTCCCGCACAGCGACCGGCCCGGCGGTCGCACCGGGGGCGAGGACATCGCTTGCGCGGCGTGACCGGGCGGTCATGTGACCGCCCGGTCATAGTGCGGGCGGAGCCCGGCCCCTGTCAATGAACCCGACCGTACCGACGGCGATGAGGCATCGGACCACAACTAGTGGGCTATCAAGGGAGGTTGACAACCTCTCAGCACAGGACCAGCCTGTGACCACCCGGTCACATGACCGGGTGGTCATGACGGAGGTCGGCATGGAACGTGTCTGTGTGATCGGCGCCGGCTCGTCCGGCATCGCGGCCTGCCAGGTGCTCGCCGAGCGCGCGATCCCCTACGACTGCTACGAGAGCGGCTCCCAGGTCGGCGGCAACTGGCGCTACGAGAACGACAACGGCATGTCCTCGGCCTACCGCTCCCTGCACATCAACACCTCTCGGCAGGTCATGGAGTACGCCTGCTTCCCCATGGCCGACACCTATCCCGTCTACCCGAGTCATTTCCAGATCGCCCGCTACTTCGACGCGTTCGTCGACCACTTCGGCCTGCGGCCGCGGATCGCCTTCCGCACCGAGGTGACCGGCGTCGCCAGAACGTCCGAGGGGCGGTGGGCCGTCACGGCGCGCCGACGCGATGACGGTGAAGTGACCAGCCGGGTCTACGATGCCGTGCTCGTCGCCAACGGGCATCACTGGAAGCCCCGGCTGCCGCGTCCGGCGCTGCCGGGGGCGGATTCCTTCACCGGTGTTCAGACGCACTCGCACCACTACCGCACGCCCGAACCCTTCGCGGGAAAGCGGATCCTCGTCCTCGGTATCGGAAACTCCGCCTGCGATATCGCCGTGGAGACCTCCCGTGTCAGCGCCCGTACGTTCCTGACGATGCGCCGCGGGGCGCACATCCTGCCCAAGTACCTCTTCGGCACCCCGACCGACCACCTCACGGCGTCCTGGCTCGCCCGGGCGCCGCTGGCCGTGCAGGCGAGCGGCCTGTCCCTTCTGCTACGGCTCAGCCGCGGCCGGCTCTCCTCGTACGGCCTGCCGGAACCGCGCCACGGGGTGCTCGGCGCCCACCCCACCATCTCCGACGACCTGCTCTCCCGCCTGGGTCACGGCGACATCTCGGTCACGCCGATGATCAGCGCACTCGACGGGGGCGGCGCCGTGTTCGAGGACGGCAGCAGACAGGACGTCGACGCGGTCATCTACTGCACGGGGTACGACATCGCCTTCCCCTTCCTACCGAGGGAGCTGATCGATCCGGCGGACAACGCGGTCAGCCTCTACCGCCGCGTCGTCTCGCCCGACCACGAGGGCCTCTACTTCATCGGCCTGGTGCAGCCGCTCGGCGCGATCATGCCCCTGGCCGAAGCGCAGTCGCACTGGGTCGCCGACCTGATCCAGGGGCGCTGCGTCCTGCCGCCGCCGGCCGTCATGCGCGGCGAGATCGCCGCCTACCACGAGCGCACAGCGCGGCGGTACGTCGCCTCCACCCGCCACACCATCCAGGTCGACGCCCTGCGCCACCTCAAGGAGCTCCGGGAGGAACGGGTCCGCATGGCGGCCTCCCGGCACCGCGGCCCGTCCGTGCCGGGCGCCCGTTGACGGGAGGCCCGCCCGCCCCTAGTTTCCGCGAAACAGGGTTTCACACGACGAAACGCTCCCCAACCCCAGCGCCGTCCCGTTTCCACCGACCAGACTGGAGCATTCCCGTATGAGCAACGCCGTGGGCACCCGGGCCGTCTTCGGGGTCATCGTGCCGAGCACCAACACCGTGGTGGAGCACGACTACTGGGGCGCGCGAATCCCCGGCATCGCCTATCGGACCGGTTCCATGTACATCCCGGACCCGGCCATGGACAGCGACCGCCACTTCGAAGCCCTGCTCGTACAGATCAGGGCGTCCATCGACACCGCGGTTCGCGACGTCCTGACCGCGGAGCCCGACCGGATGGTCATGGGAATGTCCGCGGAGACGTTCTGGGGCGGCGCCGCCGGCAATGCCGCCTTCGAACGCCGCCTGCGCGATCGCACCGGGCTGCCCGTCACCACCGGTGCGAGCTCCTGCCAGGCCGCCCTGCGTGCGCTGGGCTGCGGGCGCATCGCCGTCTTCTCCCCGTACCAGCCGGTCGCCGACCGGGAGGTGAGCCGGTTCTTCACGGAAGCGGGATTCAGCGTCGCGGCCGTCTCGGGACTGCGCTGCCCGACCGCCACGGGCATCGCCCGGGTGGGTCCCGACCGCCTCCTGGAGGTGGTCGCGGCACTGGACGACCCCTCCGTCGAGGCGATCGTGCAGGTCGGGACGAACCTCTCATTCGTCTCCCAGGCCGACGCCCTCGAAACCGAACTCGGAAAACCGGTCGTCGCCATCAACGCGGCGACGCTGTGGCACGCGCTGCGCGAGCACGGCTTCAACGATCGGGTCCTCGGCGCCGGGCGCCTGCTCAGAGATCACTGACCGTCCGGCAGGCGCAAGCGGAAGGCAGCGCAGCGGTACGACCCGCACGGGCCGGGCAGGCCAGCCGGGCTGAGGGCCGGGCGCGGGGAGCCGAGGCCCTACTCGTTCTCCCCCTCGGCCTGGCCCTCCCCCGGCACGGCGGGCTCTTCCTCGACGATGTGCATCGCGGCCTCCTCGGCGCTCGCGGCGCCTGCGTCGATGCCGTGGTCCTGACCGACGAGCTCCTTGGTGACATCGGTGTGCGCGCCGTCGTCGGGAGCCGTCAAACGTCCCGCGCGTGTGGTACCGCTCTCGGCGTCCAGGAGGGGTTCTCCCTCTCCGCCGGGCAGATCTCCCAGACCGTCGCCCGGATCCTCGCCGACCTCAGGGGCTTCTTGGGCCAGCCGCTCGTCCAGGGACTCCCCCTCGTGCTGCTCGGCCGCGGTCGTCCCGTACTTCGTCACGCCGAGCGGCTTCTCCGGAGGCGAGTAGCCCTCGTCCAGCATGTCGTCGTACGTGCGCTCGTCCACGGCGTTCTGGAGGTCCAGCGGCGCCGCGTCCTCCTGCTCCTCGTTGCTACCGGTGGGCTGGTACACGTCATCCGCCATCTGGTCGTCACTCATGGCAATCCCTTACACATCGGCTTTCCTGGGCGTCATCCGCCGCCACTGTGGTAGGCGCCTTTCCCGGCTGCGCTGTCTTAAGCACCGCGCGCAGGTCTGGTCCTGGGCCAAGCGGCCCACGTACGGTTTTCGTACCGGACGCCCGGGGCAATGGCGTTCCATGCGTCTTCCCGGACCCCCGCTCGCCGACTGCACCGGATCCCTGCTGCTGCGGGGATACGCCTGGCTCCCCGACCGAATGCGCCGTGCCGCCGGCCCGGTGGTGCGTGCTCGCCTGATGGGACGGCACACCGTGGCGCTGCGCGGACCGGACGCCGTGCGGTTCTTCTACGACGAGCACTACGTACGCCGCCGGGGCGCCCTTCCGGAACCGGTGCTCAGCACCCTGTTCGGCCACGGCGCGATCCACACGCTGGACGGTGAAGCGCACCGCGTCCGCAAGGCGATGTTCCTGTCGCTCCTCACCCCGCCGGCCCGGGTCGCGGACCTGGTGGATGAGGTGACCGCGGTGTGGGAGGAAGCGGTCGCCCGCTGGAGTGGCCGCCCAGATGGCGTGGTGCTGTTCGACGAGGCGGCGAGAATCCTCACGGCCGGGGTGTGCCGATGGGCCGGCCTCCCGCTGGACGGCGCCCGGGTGGAGCCCACGGCGCGTGACCTGGTCGCCCTGGTGGACGGCTTCGCCACACCGGGCCCGCGCCACTGGCGTGCCCGCCGGGCGCGCCGGCGCTGCGAGGCATGGCTGGCGCCCGTAGTGCATCAGGTGCGCACCGGTGCCCTCACCGTCCCCGACGGCTCCGTGCTCGCCTCGGTGGCGCACCACCGTGACGCGGACGGCGAGCTGCTGGACGCCCACACGGCCGCGGTGGAGGTACTCAACGTCATCCGGCCCACTGTGGCGGTGGCCTGGTTCGTCGCCTTCGCCGGCCACGCCCTGCACCGGTGGCCCGAGAACCGCGAGCGCCTCCGGGACGGTGACACCGCGTACACGGCGGCCTTCGTCCACGAGGTACGCCGCTTCTACCCTTTCGCGCCCTTCACCGGTGGCCGGGCGGCCGCGCACACCTCCTGGCGCGGTCGGCACATCCCCGCCGGGGCCCTCGTACTGCTCGACCTGTACGGGCAGAACCACGACGCCGAGCTGTGGGGAGATCCGTACGCCTTCCGCCCCGAACGCTTCCTGGAGCGAGCCGTCGGCCGCGACGAACTCGTCCCCCAGGGCGGAGGCGACCCCTCGACGGGCCACCGCTGCCCCGGTGAAGAGATCACGATCGCTCTGCTGGAAGCACTGAGCGTCCGCCTCGGCCGCCTCGACTACGAGGTGCCGCCACAGGATCTGGCCATTCCCCTGCGGCGCATCCCCACCCGGCCCAGAAGCGGCCTGCGGATCACCCTCCCCTCCTGATCGTGCCGCCAGGCGGTCGAACGCCCTGGCCCATCGGCCGCGGTGTCGTACCGGCCTCGGCCACCCTGAGGAGCGAGCGGAGAAGCGTGCGCGGCGCCGCCTTTCGGGGCAGACGGAGATACGGAGGAGGCGGTATGGCGAAAATCGACGACGCTCTGTACACGCGCATAGGGCAGGAGGTGACGGCCCGGGCGGAACGCCTGTGGGACGTCGCCCTGGAACTGCACCGTACGCCGGAGCTGGCCTTCCAGGAGCACCGGGCAGCGGAGGTGCTGACCGGGCACTTCGAGCGGGAGGGCTTCCAGGTCGAGCGTGGCGTGGCGGGCCTGTCCACGGCGTTCGTGGCCCGGGCGGGAGGGAACGGCAACGGTCCTCGCGTCGCGTTGCTGCTGGAGTACGACGCCCTGCCCGACCTGGGGCACGCCTGCGGGCACAACTTGATCGCCGCGGCGGGACTCGGCGCCGCGCTGGCGCTGCGCGGCGCGCTGGGACAGGTGGACGGCACGATTCTGGCCATCGGCACCCCCGCCGAAGAGAGCGGCGGCGGCAAGGTCACTCTGGTGGAGTCAGAAGTTTTCGCAGGCGTCGACGCCGCTCTGATGTTCCACCCCGGCGTGAACACCTGGTCATCGGCGCCCCTGACCGCGCAGTGCCAGGTGCGCGTGGGCTTCCATGGTCGTGCGGCGCATCCGACCGGGAGCCCGACGCAGGGGGTCGACGCGCTGGCTGCGCTCGTCCAGCTGTTCAACACGCTCGCCGTGCTGAGCCGGCGTCTGCCGCCGGGATCGCACATCCAGGGCATCGTGACGGACGGCGGCAAGGCCACGAACATCGTGCCCGCTTTCGCCGAGGGCCTGTTCGGGCTCCGGGGCGCGACCACGGCTGCCTTGGACGCTCTGGTGGCCGAACTGGCCCGTTGCGCCGAGGGGGTGGCGCTCGCTACGGGTACCCGGGCCGAGACCGCCCGGGTCACGGCCGGGTACGAGCACTTCCGCAACAATGACGTGCTGTCCAGCCGGTTCGCGGACCACCTGTCACGGCTCGGCGTTCCCGTCGAAGACCCTGCCCCCGGGGTCTATCTCGGTTCCTCGGACATCGGCAACGTCAGCACCCGGGTCCCCGCCATCCATCCGTTCGTCGCCATCACGGATGGAGGCGGCTGCGACCACACCCCGCAGTTCGCCGAGGCCGCCGCCAGTGACCGCGGTCGAGAAGCCATGCTCGCCTCGGCGGAGGCTCTGGCCTGTACCGCGGCGGACGTCCTGCTCACTCCCGACCTGCCGGAGCGTGCCTGGCGGTGCCTGCGGGAGAAGGCGGACGCCGGCCTTTAGCGCAACTGGGGGCTCCGGCACCGCCGCCACCTGGAGCAGCGCACCGTTTCGTCCCCATCGGTACCGGGCAGCCGCAGCCCATGGACCATTCAAAAGCACCGGTGCTCGAAGCTCTGGCGGCCTACCACGCCAAGGGGCAGACCCCCTTCACCCCGCCGGGCCACAAGCAGGGGCGCGGAGCGGATCCCCGGGTCCGTGACGTGCTCGGGGACGCCGTCTTCCACTCCGACGTACTGGCGACCAGCGGCCTGGACGACCGGACCTCCTCCCATGGTGTGGTGGAAGAGGCGCAGGCGCTCATGGCGGACGCCGTCGGGGCCGATCACGCCTTCTTCTCCACCTGCGGCAGCTCGCTGTCCGTCAAGGCCGCCATGCTGTCGGTGGCAGGGCCGCACGAGAAGCTTCTGGTGGGGCGCGACGCCCACAAATCCGTGGTCTCGGGGTTGATCCTGTCGGGGATCCGGCCCATCTGGGTGACACCGCAGTGGGACGCGCGGCGGCATCTCGCGCACCCGCCGTGCGCGGAGGCTTTCGAGGCGGCCTTCGCCGACCATCCGGACGCGAAGGGCGCGCTCGTGACCACGCCCACGCCGTACGGCACCTGTACGGATCTGTCCGCCATCGCGGAGGTCTGCCACAAGCGGGGCAAGCCGCTGATCGTGGACGAGGCATGGGGTGCGCACCTGCCGTTCCATCAGAAGCTTCCGACCTGGGCCATGGACGCCGGAGCCGATGTCTGCGTCACCTCCGTGCACAAGATGGGTTCCGGGCTTGAGCAGGGTTCGGTCTTCCACCTCCAGGGGGATCTGATCGAGCCGGAAGTACTCAAGAGCCGTGAAGACCTCCTGGGTACGACGAGCCCCTCCGTCCTGCTGTACGCCGCCATGGACGGATGGCGCCGCCAGATGGTCGAGCACGGCCACGCCCTCTACGAGGACGCCCTCGCCCTGGCCGCGTCCGTACGGGAGCAGATCGGACGCATCGAGGGCATGCACGTACACGGGCGGGACGACTTCTGCGGGCCCGGCCTCGCGGCCGACATGGATCCCCTCCAGATCATCATCGACATCACCGCCCTCGGCACCACCGGCTACCGAGCGGCTGACTGGCTGCGCGAACACCACCAGATCAATCTCCACCTCTCCGACCACCGCCGCATCAGCGCCCAGCTGAGCCACGCCGACGACGAGCACACGGCGCAGATTCTTCTCTCAGCCCTACGGGACGTCGCCGCGCACGCGGACGACTTGCGGCCCGCCCAGCAGGTCGAGATCCCGGACCCGGAACAGCTGCGGCTGGAACAAGTCCTGCTTCCACGCGACGCGTTCTTCGGACGGACCGAACAGGTGCCGTGGGAAAAGGCGCTTGACCGGATCACCGCCGAAATGCTGACCCCGTACCCGCCCGGCATTCCCGCCGCGCTTCCCGGGGAGCGCCTCAACCCCGACGTCGTCCGCTATCTGCGCTCGGGCATCGACGCCGGCATGGTCGTGCCGGATGCCGCTGACACTGAGGTCACCAGCGTTCGGGTGGTCATCGAGGACTGAACCACAACGCCTTGCATGAGGGCGCGGTGCGGGGGAACACGTACGGCACTGAAGAGTTTCCTGGGAGGGACTTGTGGTCGTGTTGAAGCCGGAGCCGCGCCGTGTGAGGTCCCTGCTCGCCCGCTATGCGAGCGCGCGCATCGCGCTGGCGGAGAAGCCCGACCCGGCGTGGCAGCAGGAGCTGGCGGACGTGACCTACACGCTGTGTGTGGTGACGGGGACCCGGTCGATCGCCGACGCGGTCGCGGCCGCCGACGAGATCCTGGCTGCGGCCGGCCGGCTCGAAGCACACCCGCAGGCACCACGCACGGCGAACCCGACGCTTGCCGCCTGAACCGCCCAGTCGCCGCCGCCCGGGCTCGGGCGGCGGCCGGGACGGAGGCCCTCGGCCGTCATGTGCGTGATCGAAGTCCCGGCGGCGCGACGTGCGGCGTATCGCCGCGGGTCAGCGGCTGTCGTCGGTGACGCGGAAGCGCAGGCGTCAGATGACGGCTTCGGTGTCGCGGCGCACGGCGTGGGCGACGACGGAACCCCGCTGGTTCTGGAGCATCCGCTGCCACAGGTGGGCGGGCTCGGTCTCCGGGATGAGGACGGCCACCTGGGCGTCCGGGTGGGTCCGCGCCAGCTCGCGCACGTACGCCGACACGGGTCGGCCGAGCGAGCGGCTCTGCGAGGTGAGCTCGGTCAGCTCGACGCCCGGCTTCCACAACTCCGAGTCCCGGCGCAGCGCTTCGGCGGCCTGCCGGTCCTCCGGAGCGCAGTGCGTGACGGTCACGGCGAGCACCTCGTCGCCGAGTGAGCGGGCCGCGGTGAGCGCCTGGCAGGTCAGCCGGGAGAGCCCGGAGACGGGTACGACGACCAGGGAGCGGTGCGGCGGCTGCGTTTGGATGCGGCCGAGCTCCAGGCGTTCGCCGATCTGCGCGTAGGCACGGCGGACGCGTCCGAATCCGATGGCGAGCAGCGGCAGCGTGAGCATGATCAGCCAGGCGCTCTCGGCCCTCGGTGAAAGCCGAGGCCGTAGGCACCGGCCGCCGCCAGGACCAGCACGACCGACTCGGGGCCGTAGGCGACCGACGCCATCGCGTCGAGGGACAGCGCGGCCAGGCCCTGGAGGGCGGTCAGCCGGTGCCGGTCCCCGGCCGCGGCGGCCGTCACGCCGGTATCAGGGGGCTCCTGGGTGCTCGGGGCCTGTCCTGCCGTGACCGGCTTCCCATGTGTATGGCCATCTTCGCTGGTTCCTCCGTTGGACAAAGTGAGGACAGCGTCCGGCTGCCGGAGCTGGATGACCAGGGTGTTTGGCGCGTTCCATACGCCCGTCGGCCCACTCTTCACGCGTTCCTGATGCGGGGCCGCGATGTCGTCCCGCCAGGGCCGGGCGGTGGTTCCCGGTCTCGCGCGTCAGAGGGGCATCAAGAGGCGTCAGGGCGGCATCAAGAGTCCGGCGAAGCCCGTATGGAGGGCGTCAAGGCGTCCCGAAGCCGGGATGAAGACACGGTTATCTCGTCATCGGCCATCTGGCCGATTCATTACTCCCCTCTTCATCCAGGAGCTCACGATGGCCGACCTGGCCTTCGTCGTCACCACGGTCGCGGTTTTCGCACTGGTGGCCTTCATCGCCCGCGGGGTGACCAAGCTGTGACGGTCGAGAACATCGTCGGCCTGCTGGTCGCCGTCTCCCTGCTCGGTTACCTCATCCTCGTCCTCGTGTATCCGGAGAGGTTCTGAGCACCGATATGAGCCCCGAAACCGCTGGAGTGCTCCAGCTCCTCGCGCTGGTCGCCGCGCTCGCGCTGGCGTACCGCCCCCTGGGCGACTACATGGCCCGCGTCTACTCCTCCGAGAAGCACTACCGCCCGGAGAAGTGGATGTACAGGGCCATCGGCGCCGATCCGACCGCCGAGATGCGCTGGCCGGCCTACCTGCGCGCCGTCCTCGCCTTCTCGGTCGTGAGCGTCCTCTTCCTCTACGCGTTGCAGCGCGCCCAGGGCGTCCTGCCCGGCTCCCTCGGCTTCGTCGCGATCCATCCGGACCAGGCCTTCAACACCGCCGCCTCCTTCGTCGCGAACACCAACTGGCAGTCGTACTACGGTGAGCAGGCCATGGGCCACGTCGTGCAGACCGGCGGCCTCGCGGTTCAGAACTTCGTCTCCGCCGCCGTCGGCATGGCCGTCGCGGTGGCCCTCGTACGGGGCTTCGCGCTCCCCCGAGCTCTTCGAGCAGGCGGGACCCCCACCCGGTCCGGCGAGCTCGGCAACTTCTGGGCCGACCTGGTCCGCGGCACCTTCCGCATCCTGCTCCCGGTCTCCGTCATCGGCGCGGTGATCCTCGTCGCCTGCGGCGCGCTCCAGAACTTCTCCGGCATCCACGAGGTCGGCCAGTTCCTCGGCGGCAGCCAGCAGTGGAACGGCGGGGCCGTGGCCTCGCAGGAGGTCATCAAGGAACTGGGTACGAACGGCGGCGGCTACTTCAACGCCAACTCCGCGCACCCCTTCGAGAACCCGACCCCCTTCTCGAACCTGTTCGAGATCTTCCTGATCCTGCTGATCCCGTTCGCGATGACCCGGACCTTCGGCCGCATGGTCGGGAACCTGCGCCAGGGCTACGCGATCCTCGCGACCATGGGCATCATCTGGATCGCCTTCACCGCGCTGATGATGTGGACGGAGTTCGCCCACCACGGCCCGGCCTTCGATGTCGCCGGCGGGGCGATGGAGGGCAAGGAATCCCGCTTCGGGGTCGGCGGCTCGTCGATCTTCGCCGTCGCGACCACCCTCACGTCGACGGGCGCGGTCAACTCCTTCCACTCCTCCTACACCGGCCTCGGCGGCGGCATCGCGATGCTGGGCATGCAGCTCGGCGAGATCGCGCCCGGCGGTGTCGGCTCCGGCCTCTACGGCATGCTGGTCATGGCGGTCATCGCGGTGTTCATCGCGGGCCTGATGGTCGGCCGCACCCCCGAGTACCTGGGCAAGAAGATCGGCACCCGCGAGTCAAGCTCGCCGCCTGCTACATCCTCATCACCCCGGCGCTCGTGCTCTGCTTCACCGCTGCGGCGCTGGCCCTGGACACTCCGGCGAACTCGATGACGAACTCCGGCGCACACGGGTTCTCCGAGATCCTCTACGCCTACACCTCGGGCGCCAACAACAACGGCTCCGCCTTCGCGGGCCTGAACGCCGACACGCAGTGGTTCAACAGCACGATCGGCATCGCGATGCTGCTGGGCCGCTTCCTGCCCATGGTGTTCGTGCTGGCCCTGGCCGGCTCGCTCGCCGAGCAGAAGCCCGTCCCCGAGACGGCGGGCACGCTGCGCACCGACAAGCCGCTCTACGCGGGCCTCCTCGTCGGCACGATCCTCATCATCACCGGTCTGACCTACTTCCCGGCCCTGGCGCTGGGACCGCTCGCCGAAGGGCTCGCATCATGAGCACCGCCACTCCCACAAGGGCTCCGCACCAGGACGTGCCCACCGGCCACAAGCCGGGCGGCGGGCGCGTGGGCGGGGGCCTGTTCGGCGCCAAGCAGCTACTGAAGTCCTTCCCGGACGCGGTGCGCAAACTCGACCCCCGGGTGATGATCAAGTCCCCGGTCATGTTCGTCGTCCTCATCGGTTCGGTCGTCACCACCGTCCTGGCGTGTCCGGATCCGACGGACTGGTTCGGCTGGGCGATCACCGCGTGGCTGTGGCTGACCACGATCTTCGCGAACCTGGCGGAGGCCGTCGCGGAGGGCCGTGGCAAGGCGCAGGCGGACACCCTGCGCAAGGCCAAGACCGACTCCGTGGCGCGCCGCCTGAGCAAGGACGGCCCGGGTGAGGAGCAGGTACCGGGTGCGGAGCTGCGCATCGGCGACCTGGTGGTCTGCGAGGCCGGGGACGTCATCCCGGGCGACGGTGACGTGGTTGAGGGCGTCGCCTCGGTGGACGAGTCCGCGATCACCGGCGAGTCGGCTCCGGTCATCCGCGAGTCGGGCGGTGACCGCTCGGCCGTCACCGGCGGTACGAAGGTGCTGTCCGACCGGATCGTCATCAAGATCACGACGAAGCCCGGCGAGACCTTCATCGACCGCATGATCAACCTGGTCGAGGGCGCCGCCCGGCAGCGGACCCCCAACGAGATCGCGCTGAACATCCTCCTCACGTCCCTCACCATCGTCTTCCTGCTGGCCGTGGTGACCCTCCAGCCCTTCGCGATCTACGCCGGCGCCGAGCAGTCGATGATCGTGCTGACCACCCTGCTGGTCTGCCTGATCCCCACCACCATCGGCGCGCTGCTGTCCGCGATCGGTATCGCCGGCATGGACCGGCTCGTCCAGCGCAACGTCCTCGCGATGAGCGGCCGGGCGGTGGAGGCCGCCGGCGACGTGTCCACCCTGCTGCTCGACAAGACCGGCACCATCACCCTCGGCAACCGCCAGGCCTCGGAGTTCGTGCCCGTCAAGGGCGCGACGGAGGCCGAGCTGGCGGACGCCGCGCAGCTGTCGTCCCTCGCGGACGAGACCCCCGAGGGCCGCTCGGTCATGGTCCTCGCGAAGGAGAAGTACGGGCTCCGCGAGCGCCACCAGGGCGAACTCGCCGGAGCCGAGTGGATCGCCTTCACCGCCCAGACCCGCATGTCGGGTGTGGACGTGGACGGCAGGCAGACCCGCAAGGGCGCCGCCGGTTCGGTCATCACCTGGGTACGGGAGCAGGGCGGCGAGGTCTCCGACGACGCCGACACCCTCGCCAACAGGATCTCGGCAGCCGGCGGGACGCCGCTCCTCGTCGCCGTCAAGGACGACAAGGGCGCCCGTGTCCTGGGGGTCGTCCACCTCAAGGACGTGGTCAAGGAGGGCATGCGCGAGCGGTTCGACGAGCTGCGCCGCATGGGCATCAAGACGATCATGATCACGGGTGACAACCCGCTCACCGCCAAGGCCATCGCCGAAGAGGCGGGCGTGGACGACTTCCTCGCGGAGGCCACTCCCGAGGACAAGATGGCCCTCATCAAGCGGGAGCAGGCGGGCGGCAAGCTCGTCGCGATGACGGGCGACGGCACCAATGATGCCCCGGCGCTCGCCCAGGCGGACGTCGGCGTGGCCATGAACACCGGTACCTCGGCCGCAAAGGAGGCCGGGAACATGGTGGACCTGGACTCCAATCCCACCAAGCTCATCGAGATCGTGGAGATCGGCAAGCAGCTCCTCATCACCCGGGGCGCGCTCACCACGTTCTCCATCGCCAACGACGTCGCGAAGTACTTCGCGATCATCCCCGCCATGTTCGCGGTGGTCTATCCGGGCCTGGACAAGCTCAACGTCATGGGCCTGGCCTCGCCGGAGTCGGCGATCCTCTCCGCGGTCGTCTTCAACGCACTGATCATCATCGCGCTCGTCCCGCTCGCCCTCAAGGGCGTCCGGTACCGGCCCACCAGCGCCGACAAGATGCTCCGCCGCAACCTGGGCCTCTACGGACTCGGCGGCCTCGTCGCCCCGTTCGTCGGCATCAAGCTCATCGACCTGCTCATCTCCCTCATCCCCGGGCTCGCCTGAATTAGGAACGTGCTGATTCCATGAACAACTCCGTCGTCAACACCACGCGGTTGCTCGGGGCGGGGCTGCGCACCATGCTCGTCCTGACCGTGCTCTGCGGGGTCGGCTACCCGCTCGCCGTCACCGGGATCGCCCAGGCGCTGTTCCAGGACCAGGCCAACGGCTCCGAGATCAGGGACGAGAGCGGGCAGGTCGTCGGCTCCTCCCTCATCGGGCAGAGCTACGACCTGCCCAAACAGGACCCCGCCGACCCCGCGGAGGCCGCCAGGCCGGACCTCAAGTGGTTCCAGCCGCGCCCCTCCAACGGACTGGGCAGCAACAGCGTCAACACCCGGTACTCGCTGATCCTCTCCGGCGCCACCAACCGGTCCGCCGACAACGGCGCGGTCAACGGCGTCTGCGCCGAGGACGCCGAGGAGGGCACGCTCTGCGCCCAGGTCACCGCCGCCAAGGAAGCCGTCATCTGGGACAACTCCACGCCCGGCTACCAGGTCAGGCCGGAGGACGTGCCGGCCGACGCCGTCACCTCCTCCGGCTCCGGCCTGGACCCGCACATCTCGCCCGAGTACGCGAAGCTCCAGATCCACCGGATCGCCGAGCGGAACCGGCTCGACGTCAAGCGGGTCCAGAAGCTCGTGGCCGACCACACCACCGGCCGCACCCTCGGCTTCATGGGCGAACCCCGCGTCAGCGTCCTCGAACTCAACATCCCCCTCAAGGCACTGTCCGAGAGGTGAAGCTGGATGGTCCAGGTGAACAGCGGGCCGTACCTCGCCTCCGCTTTCGACCGGGTCGTGCCCGGGGAGCGGATGCTGTACGTCCACCGGGTCCCGGTGGCGCTGCCCCGCGTGCCCCGCGGGGTGACGGTGCGGCGCCTGACCCGCGAGGACGCCCCGGCGCTGGCGGCGCTCCGCCCCGAGAACGCCTGGATACACACCAGCTGGGGCGGCCCGGCCGGGCTGGCGGCTTCCGGGTACGGCTGGGCCGCGTTCGCCAGGGGGACGGTACTCGCCGTCGCCTGCGGCTACTTCCGCGGCAGCGCGTACGAGGACATCGCGGTGGTCACCGTGCCCGACCGGCGCCGCGAACGCCTGGCCCTGGCCTGCGTCGCGGGTCTGGCCGCCGACGTCCGGGCGCGTGGACGCACCGCGAGCTGGTGCTGCTCGCGCGACGACCGGCCCGGCCGGCTGCTGGCCTGGACGGCCGGCTTCCGGCTGAGCCGGGAGTACGTGCACCACGTCACCGGACGCGCACGGTCCACGGCCCGAACGGCCGCCGCGACGGCGGTCCTCACGTGAGCGGCGTACGACCCGTCCCCGTCGAAGAGAGCTGTCCGCCGCGTCAACGGTGGGTCAGAGCCCGCCCTGGGCGGGCGGGCGGGGGTCAGCCGCCGACGTGGATGCCGGGGCGGCGGTCCGGGTCGGGCTCGTGGCTGCGGATGATCTCGCGGGTGACCGGGGCGGTGTCACCACGTCCCAGGAGGAAGTAGCGGACCATGTGCACCAGCGGGCTGCCTTCGGCCCAGGCGAAATAGCAGTGCGGCCGCACCCCGGTGGCATCACGCAGGGCCAGGAGGATCGCGGCGATGGCGTTCGGCGCGGCGGGCGCGTCAGCGCGCAGGATCCGGTAGCCGTCCACCTCGACCCCGTGGACGGTGAGGGTGTCGCTGAAGTCCGAGGGGTCGACCACGTCGATTTCGAGGAACAGCACGTCGGCGAGACCGGGCACCGGGTTGACGCCGCGCTGCTCCTGTTCCTTGGCGCTGTACTCGGCGAGGTCGCCGCCCTGGCGGCGGTTGGCGATGATGTTGATGGCGCCGTCGTGGGCGAGGGTGTCGGCGATGAACCGGCGGGCGTCGGCGTCGAAGACGATGCGGTCGGCGCGCAGTTCGGTCGTGCGCGAGACGCGGGAGATCAGCGACACGATGATGATCCCGGCGATGAAGAAGCCGGAGATGACGATGCCGTCGGGCTTGTCGATGATGTTGGCGACCAGCGCGTAGAGCAGGACGGCGGTCAGCAGCGCGAAGCCGACGGTGGTGGCGCGGCGGCGGTGGCGTGCGGTGGAGACGGTGACGGCGAAGGCACCGGAAACCATCATGGCCAGGATGCCGGTGGCGTAGGCGCCGGCCTGTTCGTCCACGTCGGCGTTGAAGACGATGGTGATCGCGACGCACAGGGCGGTGTAGACGAGGACGACCGGGCGTACCGCGCGGCCCCATTCGGGGGCCATGCCGTAGTCGGGCAGGTAGCGGGGAACGATGTTGATCAAGCCGGCCATGGCGGAGGCGCCTGCGAACCAGAGGATGAGGATGGTGCTGATGTCGTAGAGGGTGCCGAACGCCTCTCCGACGTGTTCGTGGGCCAGCCAGGCCAGCGCGCGGCCGTTGGCGGCGCCGCCCGGTTCGAACTGCTCGTGCGGGATGAGGACGGTGGTCACGAAGCTGGCGGCCAGCAGGTAGACACTCATGATCACGGCGGCCGTCGTCAGGAGCCGGCGGGTGTTGCGAATCCGCGAGCGCAGCCGCTGCTCCTCATCGGCTCCGTCGGCGGCGACGAGCGGCATCATGCTCACGCCGGTCTCGAAGCCCGACAGGCCCAGCACCAGCAGCGGGAAGGCCAGCAGGGCCGGACCGGCCAGATCGCCCAGGCCGCCTCCGCCGCCGCCCGCGAGGGCGTCGGTCCAGGCGGACAACGCGCCGGGGGTGGTGAAGACGTGCAGCAGTCCGACGCCGATGACGACGGCGTTCAGGACGAGGAAGACGGCGACCAGCGGGATGGCCACGCTGACCGCCTCGCTGAACCCGAGGAGGAAGACGCCGCCGAGGACCAGCAGCAGGGCCACCGTCAGGGCGACTTCGTGGCCGTGCAGGGCAGCGGGGAAGAAGGGGTTCTCCACGACGTGCACGGAGGCGTCCGCGGTGGACAGGGTGATGGTGATGATCCAGGAGGTGGCCACGAAGCCGAGCAGGATCAGCACGAACAGCTTGCCCCACCAGAACGGCAGCAGGTCTTCCAGCATGGCGACCGAACCGGCGCCGTGCGGGCTTTCCTTGGCCACCCTGCGGTACATCGGCAGCATGCCCAGCAGGGTCAGGGCGACGATCAGCAGCGTGGCCAGCGGGGAAACCGCCCCGGCGGCCAGGGCGGCGATCGCCGGGACGTAGGCGAGGCTGGAGAAGTAGTCCACCCCGGTCAGGCACATCACCTTCCACCACGAGTGCGGTTCGGCGTGCCCTTCACCCGCCGCCGGACCCACCGGCTGCACCTGGTGCCGCAACATCCACCGCGCCAGCTTGCCGGTGGGCTGGGCCCGCAGCGCGGGACTCTCCACCACCTCCGGCATCACCGGCATCACCGGCCGATCCGCTGCCCTCATATCCCCCATCACCTTTTCCGACCCGTCCGGCGCACCCGATACAAGGCACTCGCCCCCGGGCCTTACGACGATCATCGAGTATGCGCAGGCCGTCGGCGTGGACCACACCGCACGGCCCACACCGGTGCCTGCCCTGCGGTCGTGCCCCGAAGCATCACGTCCACTCCCCGAGCGGCCGTACCCGGACCGGCAACCCGCGTACAGCGGAAGGACACCAATGGCGTGTCAGGCGCGAGCCTGCGCAGCCTCCGTCGCGGAGGACGCCGTACGGCCCCCCTGAACGACCCCGCACCCGGCACCCCGCAGGCCCAGAACCTTGACGCATCCTTAACGCCTGGGGCGGGAGAGGGCGGTCGCGGTGGCCGGTCCGCGACGGATCGGGCGGCGCCTAGAGTCGGGCATGCCGTCCTACAGCATGGGTCAAGCAGCAGGCCTGCTCGGTGTGAGTCCGGAGACCGTCCGGCGCTGGGCCGAGCAGGGGCGGCTGCCGACGGAGCGGGACGGTTCGGGGAACCGCTTGATCGACGGAGTCGCACTCGCCGCGTTCATCCGCGACCGGGCCGCCGAGTCGCAAACCCAGGGCGGCGAGGTCGTCACGTCCATGCGCAATTCCCTACGTCCGCATACCGGCGAGGCCGCCCGGGCGGCCCCGCCGACACCGCTCGGCGCTTCCTCCAAGGGCTCTCGCATCTGCCATGGACAAACGCTCAAAAGAATTGCATCTGATGGCGCTGGCGGCCTAACGTGTCGCACATGCAGTCCTACACGATCGGCCAGGCGGCGCGACTGCTCGGCGTCAGCCCCGACACCACGCGCCGTTGGGCAGACGCAGGCCGGGTCGCCACCCACCGGGACGAAGCCGGCCGGCGCCTCATCGACGGCCGTGACCTGGCCGCGTTCTCCATCGAGGTCGCCCAGGGCGGCCAGGGGGACGACGAGCCCTCCTACACCACGGCCCGTAACGCCTTCCCCGGCATCGTCACCGCCATCAAGCTGGGCGACATCGCGGCCCAGGTCGAGATCCAAGCCGGTCCGCACCGGCTGGTTTCCCTGCTGACCCGTGAGGCCGTCGAGGAACTGGGGCTCGAAGTGGGTATGCGGGCCACCGCCCGCGTGAAGTCCACCAGCGTGCACATCGACCGCACCTGATCCGTCCCACCATCTCCCACCGCGGTGCCGGCCCCCCGGCACCGCCCCCTCCCCTGCCCCGGGCGCCTCCGGCTCGCGCGCACTTCACCCCAGGGAGTTCCACCCTCATGTCCCTCCGCTTCCCCCGTCGCCGCCTCGCGGCCGCCGTCCTCACCGCGTCACTGCTCGTCCCGCTCACCGCCTGCGGCAGCAACGACACCAAGAGGGACGCCGACGCCTCCGCCTCCTCGTCCGGGGCTCCCAAGCCGGCCCGGCTCACCGTGCTGGCCGCCGCCTCCCTGACCAACGTCTTCAAGACGGCCGGCGCCGCCTACGAGAAGTCCCACCCCGGCACGAAGATAACCTTCTCCTTCGCCGGGTCCCAGGAACTGATCGCCCAGGTCAAGCAGGGCGCCCCCGCCGACGCGCTGGTCACCGCGGACACCAAGAGCATGGACAGCGTCAAGGCGCAGACGAACGCTCCGGCGGTCATCGCCAAGAACCGCCTCGTGATCGCGACGAACGAAGGCAACCCGAAGAAGATCGACGAGCTGAAGGACCTCGCCGACACGGGGCTGAAGGTGGTCATGGCGGCCCCCGAGGTGCCCGCCGGCAAGTACAGCCAGCAGATCCTCGACGCACAGCAGATCACCGTGAAGCCGGTCTCGCAGGAGCCGAACGTGCGCGCCGTGCTCAGCAAGGTCGAACTGGGAGAGGCCGACGCCGGGCTGGTCTACCAGACGGACGCCGCGAGCGCTCCGGACAAGGTCGATGCCGTCGACATCCCCGACGCGCAGAACGCCATCGCCTCGTACCCGGCCGCCAGCCTGAAGGAGTCCAAGAACGCCGAAGCCGCGGCCGCGTTCGTCGCCTGGCTTTCCGGCCCGGAGGCGCAGAAGGTCCTCGCGGACGCCGGCTTCCAGAAGCCGTAGCCCCGCCTCGTCCCCGCGTGGGGGCTGTCCGGTACTCCAACGGGGTCCGGGCAGCCCCCTTTTCGGTCTGCCACCACCCGCTGCCGACTGGCCGCTCACCGCCCGCCGTGACGCGAGGCGCAAGGGGCCGCACCCGGCTGGTCGGTCGCCCAGTACGCCGCGCGGCGCCCCGGTTCGCATGGTGCGCGGTGATCAGGCGGAGGCGAGGGAGATCTCCGTGGACTTGATCAGCGCGACGACCGAGGTACCGGCGCCCAGGCCGAGGGCCTCGACGGCGTCCTTGGTGATGGCGGCGGTCAGTTCCCCGCCCTCGACGGAGACCTTGACCGAGCCCATGGCGCCCCCGGCCGCCACCTCGGTGACGGTGCCGGCGAGCTGGTTGCGGATGGAGATGCCCTCGACGGGGCCGGTCGCGAGGGCGACCTCGGTGGACTTCACCAGCGCCTTGACGGCGGACCTTGACGGCCGCCATGGCCTCACTGGTGGTGATGGCCGTGATCGTGCCGGGGAGCTGGTTGCGGATGCTCAAACTCATGAAGAAATGCCTCACACATCGTTCGGAAACAACGGCGCCTGGAATGGCCTCCGTTATTGCCGACCCTACTGGAAGCGGAATATCCCGCCACACAGGCACGTCGCATGTGCCAACCCGAACTCCCCTTTAAGTTTGCGGATCAGGAGTGCTCTCACTTCACGGAATCCGCAGTGCTACCGGGCCGGACGACTGCCCATGCCGATACGGAACCCGGCCGTCAATTGCATATGCGGCCCGCCCCTTATTCAATGGCCGCATGTGCGGACGCGGAGGGCGGACAAGTTATGAGCTTGCGCCCGTTACTCCGTGGCCGCCGCCCCGGATGTGGGACCGATAGCTGCCCGGCCGTCCCCGTCAGGGTCGCTCCCTCTTGCACCCGTGGGGCTTGCGGGGTGGCCCCTGCCCGAAACAGCCCGCGGCACCCCAAGAGGTGAGGAATCGGCGAATCAGCAGCGGTGCCGTGCCGTGGTCGGCAGGATGGGCGGTATGGACAGTGGGGATATGGGGCCGGGCGGGTCGCGGCCGATCGTGGTGCGGGTGCCGGTGGAACCGGTGGAGGCGGCAGTGGAAGCCGACGCTGCCGACGCCGTGACGCGCGCGGGCAAAGTGGTCGTGCGGGGCCCGCTGTTCGGGGTGGCCTCACAGCGGGCCGGGGAGGCGCCGCGGTGGCGGGTGGAGGTGGCGGTGACGTCCGGCTGCCCTCAGCTGGCGCGCGACAGTCTGAACTCGCGGCTGTGGTTCCGGGCGAAGGACGAGGCACACGACAGAACGGAACGGCGCGCACTGCTGGCCGCGGTCGCCCGCCTGGAGAGCGAACGGGTCGACGACCTCCAGGCCGCGGGGACCCGGTACCGAGTCGTGCGCGCCGAGGAGTACGCGGGCTCCGGCCCGGACGGCATCGAACAGCCGCGCCCGACGGACGTGGAGTCCCTCGCTCCCGACTGGGCCCGCGGCGCCGAGGGACCGGAGATCGACGACGACCTCACCTTGGACCCGGACGCACCGGTCACCCCGACCCAGGCCGTCGAGCAGCTGGCGATGCGCGGCTTGTGCTACACCGGGTCCCGGTTCCCCGACGAGGTGCTCGCCGACTCCTGGCGCGCGCTGGACACCCACCCCGACGTGCTGCTCCTGCCCCCGACGTTCGAGGTGGTGGAGCAGACCGTCACCGGCTGGAAGCCGGTCAGCGGCCCGCACGCGAGCGCGCACGCCGCCCGCAAGTCCCTGGACTTCGCCCTGACGTGGATGTGGCCCCGCATGCGCGGCCTCATCTCCGAAGACGCCGACATGAAGACCGACGCCCGCACCATGACCACAGGCGAGGGGGCACCGGCCGGCCCACACAACGAGGAGCTGGCCGCATACGCCCAGGCGGCCGACACGCTGCGAGTCGGCCTCGTCAACCGGCTGGAATTCCAAGGCGGCGTCTACCAGATCGCCCGCACCCGCCGCCTGCTGCGCTGGGGCCCCGACGGACCGGAAGGCCCCCGCCCGTCCGACGTCAACAGCCAGGAGCCCGCCCGCATCCACCCTCCGCTGGATGAGGACGGAAACGTGCTCCCCGAAAGCTGACAACAGCCGGTCACTGTGGATCGTTGACCGTCGCATGACGCCGCCGCTTGAGTTGCTCTTCATGCCTCGGCAAGCTCGATCACCGCATCAGATCGCGCAAGTCGCCGGCGAGCGAGGCGATCGCCTCGGGATTGCGCGGGCTCTCCACCAGCTCCGCGTAGTCGAGGACGACGATGCGGTCGTGCTTGATCGCCGAGACGTCCTTGAGCGGCGGGTAGGACTTCAGGAAGTTCCGCTTCTCCTCGGCGCCGGTGTCCCCGTAGTCGTTGATCACGATCACCTCCGGGTCCCGCTCGACGACCGTTTCCCAACCCACGGTGGTCCAGCTGTCCTTGAGGTCCTTCATGACGTGGTCGCCGCCCGCCTTGGTGATGATGTCGTGCGGCCCCGCGTACGCACCCGAGGTGAAGGGCCTGTCGCGGCCGTCGTCGTAGAGGAAGACCCGAGGCCGCTCGGCTCCCTGCGGGGCCATTGCCTCCGCTTCGGCCACCTGCTTCCGGAACTTCGCGATGAGGGCCTCAGCGCGGTCCGCGACGTCGAAGAGTTTCCCGAGGTTCCGCAGGTCGGTGTAGAGCGCCTCAAGCGGCGGCATCACACCGCGCGCCTTGTCCGTCCCGTTGCGGCAGGACTCGGTCAGCAGGTACGAGCCGATACCGACCCTCTCCAGCTCTGCGGGGGTGAAGCCTTCCGCCTCGTTGAAGCCGTAGTTCCAGCCCGCGAACACCAGATCCGCGCGGGCGTTGAGCACCAGCTCCTTGTTGATCGTCTTCTTCGACAGCCACTCGGTCTTCTGATAGGCGTCCTTCCAGGGGACGGAGTCGAGATCGCCCTTGTCATCGGGCATGACGTAGCCCGCCATACGGTCCTCCAGGCCGAGCGCGAACATGATCTCCGTGATGCCGACGTCATTGGTGACCACGCGCTGCGGCGCGGCGGCGTAGGTCTTCTTCTGTCCGCAGTTCTCGATGGTCACGGGATACGGGCCGCCTGCCTTGGCCGGGCCCTCCCCGCCCTCGGGGGCGGTGACCTGCGCGCCGCAGCCGATGAGGGTCAGGGCAGCGGCCAACGCGAGAGCGGCGGGGCGTACGAACGAGTGCATCGGGGCTCCTCAAGAAGCGGGCTGAGCAGGCTGAGCGGGCGGGAGTAGATCGAAGAGCAGGTGCAGCGCCCCGGACTCGGGGTGCGGCACGCGGTGCGCCCGCACGCCGAAGACCTCGGCCAGCAGTTCGGGTGTGAGTACGTCGTACGGAGCGCCGCTGGCGACGATCCGGCCGCGCTCGATGACGTAGAGCAGGTCGCAGTGGACGGCGGCGAGGTTGAGGTCGTGGAGTGCGGTGAGCACGGTCAGCCGACTGCCGCGCACCAGGGACAGCACTTCCAACTGCTGCGCGATGTCGAGGTGGTTGGTGGGTTCGTCCAGGACGAGTACCTGCGGCTGCTGGGCCAGCGCGCGGGCGATCAGGACCCGCTGCTTCTCCCCACCCGAGAGCGTGAGGAAGCCGCGGTCGGCAAGATGGCCCGCGCCGACCCGCGCCAGCGCGGCCTCGCACGCCTGCCGGTCCCCGGTGGTGGCGCGGGCCGCGCCGCTCTGGTGCGGCAGCCGTCCCATCGCCACGACCTCGGTGACCGTGAAGTCGAACTCGGTGACCGACTCCTGGGGAAGCGCGGCCAGCCGGCGGGCTCCTTCGCGCGCGCTCATGGCGTGCAGGTCCTCCCCGCCGAGCCGCACCGTGCCGGCCACGGGGCGCAGCGCCCGGTAGACGCAGCGCAGCAGGCTGGACTTGCCGCTGCCGTTGGGTCCGACCAGTCCGACGAGCTGCCCGGCCCCCACTGCGAGGGTGATGTCCTCCACCAGCCGCGCGCCAGCGATCTCGACCGTCAGGTCATCGATGTCGATCCGCATCACGCGCCTCCGAGGGTGTACGAGCGGCGGCTCATCAGCAGGACGAAGCACGGCACGCCGATGACCGCGGTCAGTACACCCACCGGAAGCTCGGTCGGTGCCATCACTACGCGGGAGAGGATGTCCACCCAGATCATCAGGACCGCGCCCGCCAGCGGTGCGACGGCCAGCACTCTGCGGTGGTCGGCGCCGACCAGCATGCGTACGCCGTGGGGAACCATCAGTCCGACGAAGCCGATCGCGCCACTGACGGCGACGACGGCGCCGGTGACGGCGGCGCAGACCACGAAGAGCTCCTTGCGCAGGCGTCCCGCGTCCACGCCGAGCGCGGCCGCCGTCTCGTCGCCCATGGCGAGCGCGTTCAGCCTGCCCGCCGACAGCGTGAGATGAGCGAGGCCCGCGAGCACGACACCCGCGGCAATGGGCAGGGAGGACCAGTTGGCCCCGCCGAGGCTGCCGAGCATCCACATCATCGCGGAGCGGGCCGCCTCGCCGCGCTCGGCCGCGAACACCATGAACGTGGTGACGGCCGAGAACCCGTAGCACATCGCACTGCCCGTGAGGACCAGCCGCATCGGGGTCAGACCACCGGCGGTACGGGCGATCGCGTACACCAGCATCATGGCGAGCAGCGCGGAGAGGAACGCGGCGGTGGACAGCGCCCAGATACCGAGCACGCCCAGCGCACCGAAAAGCAGGACGGCGTTCGCTCCGACGGCCGCGCCCGAGGAGATGCCGAGGGTGAAGGGGTCCGCGAGCGCGTTGCGGACCATCGCCTGCACGGCGACGCCGATGAACGAGAGCCCCGCGCCGACGACCGCGGCCAACAGGGCTCGCGGGAAGCGCAGTTCCCAGACGATGGCGTACGCCGGCACCTCGCCGGGGGCTATCGCCCCGCCCGTCAGCCCGGACCAGAGATGACGCAGCACCTCGCCCCAGGAGAGTCCGGAAGCCCCGATCCCCGCCCCGCAGACGACGGAGAGCACCAGTGCGGCGGACAGGGCTACGAACAGGGGTGGCACTGGTACGCGCCGTGGCGGCGCCGGCCCGGTGCCCGTGCGGGGAGCGTACGGCGGCGCGGCGGTGCTGCTGTGTTCGACGGGTATGGCCACGGGCGGATCGCCTTCGCCTCGGGCCGTGCCACACGCCAAGGGAGCAGACCACGACGCGGTGCGTGCGGCGCAGCACCCTCTCGCAGTCCACGGCGAATTGTCAGGAGCCTTCACCGCCGCGGGTAATCGGGCTTGCGGGGACGGACCTGCGTACAGGTCCCGTCACCGCTTACCGTTGCGGGTCAGCGCCGGACTTCCACCGGACTTCCCCCACGGGGCGTGTGCAGCCTATCGCGCTCCCCGCAGGGCACGTGCCGGGACCAGCCGTGAACGGACGCCCCGGACAGGAGGCGGGTGTGCGCGGGCCACCGCAGGGCGGAGGGTGCGCCGGCGGTCGGCCGACTGTCCGGTCAGCCCAGTCGTCTGGTCGGCCCTCAGCTGTGCGGCACGGGCCCGTGCTCGCCGCAGCGGAACGGCTCCCCCTCGGAGAGGGGGAGCCGTTTCCGTCCGGGTGGGACCGTGTCGCTCAGGCGTGGCTGTGGTGGCGCTTGTTGCCGGTGACCAGTCGGTAGACGGCGAGGAGGATGACGGAGCCGACGATGGCGGCGATCCAGGTGGAGAGATCGAAGAAGCCGTCGATCGAGTCGACGCCGAAGATGACCTTCCCGAGCCAGCCGCCGAGCAGGCCGCCCGCGATACCGATGAGCATGGTGATGATGATGCCGCCCGGGTCCTTGCCCGGCATCAGAGCCTTGGCGATGAGGCCCGCGAGCAGTCCGATGAGGATCCAAGCCAGAATGCCCATGATGCGTCTCCTACCTCGATGAATAAAGCCGGTGTTAACGATCGTCTTTACCGTGCGGAGGTTTCCAAACGTCCCCATCCCTTGATCATTTTGCAGACCCGGGTCTGGCCACGCCCGGCAGGGCTGGGCGCGGGCCGGTGGTCGCAGGCCCGGTTCGCGGGCAGAGGAGCCGGCCGTGAGGGGGGTGGGGGCTCGGCATGCGAGGGGTGAGGGACCGCCGTAAGGTAGAGCGGGTGGCCGATCGCGCCGTCCGCAGGACGTGAAGAGCGACGCGTGCGCTGTGCCCGGCACGCATCCGCCTGTCGCTGAGGTGGGGACGCCCCAACCGCAACTTTCCGTCCGTCGAGAAGCGTTGCGGCCATTGCGCCGCCGCATCAGCCCCTGGAGGGCTGATGTGCCCACCCCGCCGGATATCGGCGCTCTTTCGCGTACTCGTCCCGCACGGACATCTTCAGCGCTGACCAGTCTGGCGTCCACCAGGTACACCGGGAGGTTATCCATGGCGGTTCTGTGCAAGCCGGCCATCGCGGTCCCCGAGTACGTCATCACCAACGAGGAAACACTTGAGCTGGCCCGGCGCCTGCATGGCGACCATCCGCAGCTGAGTCTGGCCCTGCGGCTCATCGAGAACACCGGGGTGCGCGAGCGGCATCTGATCCAGCCCATCGACGCGGTCCTGCGGCATTCCGGCTTCGATGTCCGCTCCGCGGTGTACGAGGCGGAGTCGAAGGCCCGTGTGCCGGCCGTGGTGCGCACGGCGCTCGCCGAGGCCGAACTGGAGCCGCGGCAGATCGACTTGATCGTCTACGTCTCCTGCACCGGCTTCATGATGCCGTCGATGACGTCGTGGCTCATCAACACAATGGGCTTCCGTCACGAGACCAGGCAATTGCCGATCGCCCAGCTGGGGTGCGCCGCCGGAGGGGCTGCCATCAACCGCGCCCACGACTTCTGCCTGGCCCACCCCGGCGCCAACGTCCTCATCGTCGCCTGCGAGTTCTGCTCCCTGTGCTACCAGCCCACCGACCTGAACGTGGGCTCGTTGTTGTCCAACGGGCTTTTCGGCGACGGCATCGCGGCCGCCGTGGTCCGCGGGCGGGGCGGCACCGGGGTGCAGCTGGAGCACAATGCCTCGTACCTCATCCCGGACACGGAGGACTGGATCTCCTACGCGGTTCGCCCCACCGGCTTCCACTTCCAGCTCGACAAGCGTGTGCCCGGCACCATGGAGCCCCTCGCACCGGTCATGCGCACCGTCGCCGAGGAACACCACTGGAACGCCAGCAAGCTCGACTTCTACGTCATCCACGCCGGAGGCCCGCGCATCCTGGACGACCTGAGCTACTACCTCGACGTACCGCCGGAGGCATTCCGCTTCAGCCGCGCCACCCTGACCGAGTACGGCAATATCGCAAGCGCGGTCGTGCTGGACGCCTTGTCGCGCATGTTCGACGAAGCATCAGCCTTCGACGGGCACCGGGGCATGATCGCCGGCTTCGGCCCGGGCATCACCGCCGAATTCTCCCTGGGGACCTGGTCCACCGGATCCGATGACCAGGAGTGACCCGCGCGCACCGGCGGCCGAGTGCGGCGAGGCCGCCGCGCCGTTGACGCCGTGCGGGGGTCAGGAGGGCGGGCGGGCGGCCAGGGCTTCGGCAGCGGTGGGGTAGGCGCGGAACACATCCTTCAGGCCGGTGAAGTGCAGCATGCGGCTCAGCCGGTCGGGGATGGCGACCAGCACCACGCTTCCTTCCGCCTGCTGGGCGCAGCGCCAGATGCCGACCAGGGCGCTGAAGCCCGATGAGTCGCAGAAGGTGACCTGGTGCATGTCCAGGACCAGGTGGCGGCGGCCCTGCTCGATCAGGGCCAGGGCCTGGTCGCGTACGGAGGGAGCGGTGTCGTGGGTGAGTTCGCCGGTCACGGTGGCTATGGCGAGGTCGCTGTCGATGTACTGGCAGGTCAGGTGGACGGTGGGGCTCACGGGCGTCTCCTGGGCTGCGGGCCGGTAGGGGCGGTGGCCGCGGCGATGGTGGGTGCGACGCCCGTGACACCGTCCACTGCGGTGTCACGGGCGGGGACGGTCAGGGCGGGGACGGACAGGGCCAGCAGGGCGACGTCGTCGTCGGCGCCCTGGGGCAGGGTGTCGATGAGGTCGACGGTGTCCTCGATGAGTGCGGTGGCGTTCAAAGGCCGGGTCCGGCCGGTCAGGAAACGGGCCAGCCCCTCCTCGCCGATCATCGTGCCGTCCTCGGTGCGGGCTTCGATGAGCCCGTCGGTGTAGAGCAGCAGCGCCTCGCCGGGGGCGAGGCGAAAGGTGCGGGAGGCGAAGGAGGCCTCCGGCAGGGCGCCGATGAGCATGCCGCCCTGGAGGTGGACCGGGTCGGCCAGCCGGCTGGTTCCGTTCATGCGCAGGTGGTAGAGCGGGGGGTGGCCTCCCGTGGCCACCGTGACGGTGAAGGAGTCGTCCCCGGCGGGTTCGAGGATGCCGAAGACGGCGGTGCAGTACCGGGTGCCGACCGCGGGGTCCAACAGCAGCGCGCTGTTGAGCGCGGTCAGGACGTTGTGGGGGTCGGGGTCGATCAGGGCGGCGGCGCGCAGGGTGTAGCGGGTCAGCGAGGTCACCGCGGCGGCCTCGGGGCCTTTGCCGCACACGTCTCCGAGGAAGAACGCCCACCGGCCGCCGTGCAGCGGGAAGACGTCGTAGAAGTCGCCGCCCACGTGCTGCGGGGAGGCGGCGGCGTAGTGGCAGGCCAGCTCCAGGCCCGGCACCACCGGGAGGGCGGACGGCAGCAGGGTGCGCTGGAGGGTCGCGGCGAACGTGGCGAGAGCGGCCGTGTCGCGTTCGGCCCGCTTGCGCGCCTCCTCCTGGACCTTGCGGCGCTCCTGCTCGGCGCGCACGGCGTTCAGAGCCGCCAGGCGCATCTCCAGTTCGTCCAGCACGATCGCGGCCAGATCCGCGAGGGTGGCGGTGTCGTCGCCGGTGATGTCGCGCGGCTTGGTGTCCAGGATGTTGACGGTGCCCAGCCGGTGTCCGTCGTGGGTGATGATCGGCGCCGCGGCATAGAACCGCACGCCCATGGGGCCCGTCACCAGGTCGTTGGTGCGGGCGACCGGGTCGAGGAGGGTGTCGGGGATCACCAGGGTGTCATCGGTGAGGATCGCCGAGGTGCACAGTCCGGGCCCGCGGCTGATCTCGCTGACGCCGTCCAGGCCGTGGGCGGCCTTGAACCAGATCCGGTCCTCATCCACGATCGTGATGGTTGCCACCGGCACCTTGAACAGCCGTGCGATCATCGCGGCGATGCGGCCGAACGCCCCGTCGGGCGGGGTGTCCAGTATGTCGTAGCGGCGTACCGCCTCCAGCCGGGCGGCCTCGTCCACCGCGCTGAGCACGGGCCGCTGTTGGGGAATCTTGTCCCGCCCGACCGCGTGTTGTGCTCGCGGCATGGCTTCCACGCTCCTCGTCGGCCCGGTGCTCGCGCCCAGGGGTCGTAATTGGTTGCAACGTGAAAGCAGAAAGGGGACGGGCGGCCGTCCGGACCCGGACGGCCGCCCACGCACGCTTACAGACCGAGGTAGAAGCGCACGGTCGTGCCGTCGTCCCCGGTGTGCACGCGTACCAGATCGGACACGTAGTGGACCAGCATCAGGCCCCGGCCGCCCACCTGCCCGTGCGTCGGCGGGCGGCGGCCGGCCAGCGGATCGGTCAGCCGGCCCGCGTCACGGACCTCGACCACGAGCTGCCCCTGCTCGGCCCAGACCGCGAGCGTCCCGCGGCCTCCGCCGTGCACCACGCTGTTGGTCGTCAGCTCGGCGACCGCCAGCTCCACGTCCAGCAGCCGCTCCCCGGCCATGCCCAGCCGCGCGGCCTGGGCGAGAGCGAACCGGCGGGCCGCCGGAAGGTCCTCCCTGCCGTAGGAGAGGACCGCGGCGTCCGGCATCGTCGGCAGCTCCTGGTTGTAACGGGAGACGACCGCCTGCCAGTCGTAGACGTCGCTGACCGACTCACTGCCGTCCCCGCTGATGAGGGTCGGGTGGGTGACCTTCGCATCGGCGATCACCTGCGGATCCAGCCGCACCTCGTCGTACGGGCACAGGATCGTCACCGCCCTGCCCTCGAACGCGGCATTGATCAGAGCCTCGTGCTGCGCACACGCCGGGTACTCCACCGCGCTGCGGCCGGCCCAGATCGGCTCACCGATGATCCGCACCCGCCCCTGCGGGTGCGCGTCGGCGAACCCGCGCAGCACCTTGGGAATGATCCGCCCGGGATTGCGGCCGGCCTCGGTCATGTCCAGGAACAGGATGCCCTCGGCGTCCGCGCCCAGCCCGCTCTTGATCAGCTCCAGGTTGGGTCCGGGCACCGCGACGGCCATCGGTTCACCGTTGGCCAGACCCTCGCGCAGGAACGACGCCGTCTGCTGCGCGTACTCCTGCTCGGTGCGGTAGAACAGGGCGGGGTGCACGAACGCCTCGTGGGTGGTCACCGTGTTCATCACAGCGCCACCTCGATCCGCTCCAGAGCCGGCCAGAACATCTCCAGAACCCGTCTCAATTGCGGCGGTGGATGCTCGACCACGACCCGCCCGCCCGGCAGGCCCATGGCGGTGGCCGCCAGCGCGCTGACCCCGGCCACGTCGACGAACGCCACGTCCGACAGCTCCACGTACGATACGCCCTCGTGCCGCCGGGCCAGCTCCGTCAGGGCCTGCTCCCAGGACGAACGCGTGAGGACGCTGATCTCACCGCGGGCACGTATGCCGGAACGACCGGGCAACGCGCTCACCTCCAAAAAGGCGGCCTTGCCGGGCATCGCCTGGCCGATCCCGCCCACCGCATGTGGGGCATCCACGCTCGGACTCCTTCACATCAAGCCACCTGCCGGCTGCCCCAGCACGGGCTGGGGAAAAACTCCCCCAGCGGAGCAGTGTATCCCGCCGGACAAACCACCCGCCGGAGGGCCATATGGGCCCGGCCCCCGGCCTCCCGGCCCCCACCCCAGCCCCAGCCCCAGCCCCAGGGCAATGCCCCGGCCCGGCTCGGTGGCCCCGCTCCCACGGTCCGCCGTCGAACCGGCTCGGGTGACCAGGTATCAACGATGGTGGAAGAGCTTCAGTGCTCGCAGAGGGAGAATTCTCGTTCGTAGAGCTGCTCGTTGTGTTCGTCGAAGAAGAACTTGCGCTCCTGCATGAGTTGTTCGCGGTAGCCCTTGGCCTCTTCGAGCGTCATGGTCGAGGTGTCGGACCATGGTTGCTGCGGTGGCACATCGGATGTCGAGACGATCTTTTGCGACGGGTCGACCAGGAAGAACGCGAGAATTTTGCGATATCCCGGGCGAGTGGGGTCTGCGAGGCGGAATGAGCCGACACGGTGTTGCAGGATGTTCGGGAACGCCAGACAGCGGCCCGCTGGGGTCGCTACGGATCCCAGCACCTGGTTCAGCGCGTCTTCGTCCTGAAGGCCGTAGACCTCACGCAGACCGTCGTCGTCGTTCTGTTCGTAGTCCGGGTCGTCGAGTGCCGCCCGGAAACTCAGCCGGCTTTCGGTGGTGTTCTCGCTGTCCCAGTAGTAGATGCCGGTCGAGACGATCCGCTCGTTCAACATCCCCTCGACATGCCAGGAACCACCGGGGTACTCGGGCTTGTCCGGGGTGAGGTGAAGGGTGGCGAGCTTGACGATGGCCTGGAGACGGCGGCCGCGCAGGTCGACTCGGGCGGATTCTTCGGGCGACTCGGGCGGGGTGAAGGCCGGGGCGTCCGGGATGGTCGGGCGGCGGTTCTCCCACCAGTCGTCCTGGGCCTCTTCCCATGCACGGAGGGCTTCTGCGTAGGCCCCCTCATCACTGTAGGAGGCCTTCTTCGGATACTCCGGCTTCGAGTGGTACCACCCGTAAGGATCGGCCTCGATCCGCAGGGGCCGCGGATGGCGCAGATCGGTGAGCACGCTCTCCAGCAGCGGGCGCAAGCACGCGAACAGGTCCGGCAGCACGGAGGCCAGTTCGCGATGCCTCTCGGGGTGGACGTTGTTGACGTACGAACGGAAGGCGACATCGCCGTCGTCACTGACGTCGACGTCCGTGGGCAGCCACTGGAACCTCTCCGAGAATTCGTACCTTGAGTAGCGGTCCGTCGGGTTCTGCCAAGCCCGCTCGGGCCCACCGCTGACCTCTCTCACCAGGCAGAACAGTGAGGGATGAACCAGATCCAGTACCTGGCCGTCAGATCCGGGATGCCAGTCCTGTTCGGCTTCGGGGACCTGCTCCAGAACCCGGACCGCCTCGCGCAGCCGGGACCTGAGCTTGTCGTCGACCAGAGTGTCCGACTGCCACACCCCGTCGACGGCGGACACCTCGGCGCCGGTCCGTCCGTCCCGCAGCGCGGCGTAGTGCAGGAGTTCGGCAAGCACGTATCGAACCTGCGCTTCGGTGAGGCCCTGGGCCACCGCTTCCTGCGTCCACCGGGCGACGATGTCGGCATCGTTCATCTTGTCGAACCACCCCGGCTTCGCCCGGATGAGTGCGCTGCACTGCATCATCTGGAGTTCCCGGAGCGTTCGGGGTGTCGCGAACGATATGGAACGGGAAGCCTGAAAGGGCAGCGGGAAAGCAGACAGGCCGGTCAATTCTCTGGATCCTTGCAGCAGTCGGTGTGCGGTGGCGGGAAGGATACTTCAGCCGACTGACACCACCGCAGCCGTGTCCCTGTCATCAGCTTGTCCCCCGGAGCCGTGGCTTCGACAGCCGGGTCCATCCGCACCGGACCGGGTCCCCAGCTCCTGCGGGTCCACCTCCGCAGGTGCCGGCGGCGCGACGACGGGGCGCGACCGACTTATGCCCGGAAGAGGGCGCGGACCGAGTCGTCGTATGCGGCGCTGATGCGGAAGGCCGTTTCCGCTAGGGCAAGCCGACGGGACAGCGGGACGGCAGAGGGCCTGCCCCCCTCGGCGTCCAGGAGGGTGAGGACGTCCGCGTAGTCGTCGGGATCGCTGAGCGGAATGACGTGTTCGCAGTTCTTCGCCGCGCCACGGAGCATCGCCGGGCCGCCGACGTCGATCTTCTCGCGGAAGGCGGCGAAGTCGATGCCCTGCTCCCGCTCGGGGAGCCGGTAGTAATTGCACGCGACGAGGTCGATGCGGGTGATGTCATAGGCCGCGATTTCCGCCAGGTCGGCGGGGGTGTCGCGGGCGAGGATGCCGCCCATGACGGACAGGGTCAGGGTCTTCACCCGGCCGCCCAGCAGGGTGGGCGCCCCGGCCAGGTCGGCGATCGCGCCCACCTGGTGGCCGGCCTGCGCCAGCTGCTTCTGGGTTCCCTCGGTCGCCACGACGTCCCAGCCCAGGCGCAGCAGGCCGGCCGCAAGGGTGTCGATGTTCCGCTTGTCGCTCACGGCGAGTACGGCGAGCATGTCAGTTCTCCTCGTGGGTGGTTCCGGAGCTGGTGACCTCGATCAGGGCGTCGCGGTGGGAGCCCACCGAGACGTGGCGGACGGGTACGCCGAGCAGTTCCTGGACGCCCTCTACGTAGGCCCGTGCCGCGGCGGGGAGCTCGTCGTACCGGCGGGCCCCGGAGATGTCCTCCTCCCAGCCTGCGAAGGTCCGGTACACCGGCTTCATCCGGGCCAGTTCGGCCGGGTCGGTGGTGAACTCGGCCACCGGCATGCCGTCCTGCTCGTAGGCGGTGCACACCTGGAGCTCGCCCACGCCGGTGAGCTGGTCCAGGTTGGTGATCGCGATCTCGTCGGCGCCCTGGATCCTGGCCCCGTAGCGGGTGGCCACCGCGTCGAAGGCGCCGAGCCGGCGGGGCCGGTTGGTGGTGGAGCCGTACTCGCCCCACTGACGGCGCAGCCGGTCGGCGCGCTCCTGGTCGAACTCCGTGACGAAGGGACCCGCCCCGACACAGGAGGAGAACGCCTTGGTGACACCGACGGTACGGTCCACCTTGGCCCAGGGCACGCCCATGCCGACCGGCGCGTGCCCGGCCAGGCAGTTGGAGGAGGTCGTGAAGGGGTAGATCCCGAAGTAGAGGTCGCGCAGGGCGCCGAGCTGGCCCTCGGCCAGCACGGTGGCGTTCTCTTCGAGTGCCCGGGCCAGCAGCGCGGTCACGTCCGCGACGTACGGCTCCAGCCGGTCGCGCATCTCGGCGGCCCAGCGCTCGACCTCGGCGAGGACCAGCGGGGTGCCCCCGTAGATCTTGGTGATCCGTTCATTGGCCCAGTCCACGACGGATGCCAGTCGGCCCGGCAGGCTCTCCTTGGCGAAGAGCTCCCCCACCAGCAACGTCTTCTTCATGACACGGTCGCCGTAAGCGGGTGAAATGCCCTTGCGGGTGGATCCGTACTTGCCGTGCGAGAGGCGTTCCTCCTCAAGGGTGTCCAGATCCTGGTGGAAGGGGAAGCAGAGGGACGCCCGGTCGGAGACAAGGAGCCGCTGCGGGGTGACGCCCGGCTGCGGGGCGAGGGCGTCGATCTCCTGGAGCAGGCCCTCGACATCCACGGTCATGCCGGGGCCGAGGATGCTGATGACATCGGGACGCATGATGCTGCTGGGCAGGCTGTGGAGCTTGAACGTGCCCTGGTCGGTGTGGATGGTGTGGCCGGCGTTGCTGCCGCCGTGGTAGCGGACCACGTAGTCGGCATCCGCGGCGAGATTGTCGACCATCCTTCCTTTGCCCTCGTCACCCCAGTTGAGGCCGACAACTGCCATGAGCACGATGGAACTCCTCTGATCTGTTGTGCTGGGTCTGTTGTGCTGGGTCTGTTCTGCTGGATCCGTTCCGCCGGTTCAGCGGACGGGAGCCGCGGCGATCCGGGACCGCAGCAGGGAACGGGTGGACAGGGCGACGGCGGCGGCCAGCACCGCGCCGGCGAGGGCGAGCAGGAAGGCCGCCCGCGCCGACGTGGCGTCGACCAGGGGCCCCGCGAGCGCGCTGCCCAGGGCCGTGCCGCCGGCCGTCGCGGTGCTCGTCCAGATCCGCGCCTCGGTGCCCGTGCCGGCCGGCGCGGTCAGGTCGGTGATCTCGTACGCCGCCGCGTTGAGCGGGGCCATCGACAGCCCCGCCACGGCGAACAGAGCGCTCAGGACCCAGACGTGGGCGGGCAGCAGCAGCGGCACCAGCCCGGCGGCCATGGCCAGCGAGAACACCAGATAGGAGCGGGTCAGCGAGGCCGCGGTCCGGCCGGTCTTGAGCAGCAGACCGCCGGCGAGGCTGCCCACGGCGAAGCCGCCCAGCAGGATGCCGGAGGTTCCCGCCCGGCCGCCCGCGGCGGCGGCCGCGGCGGCACCGACCTGGACCGCTCCGATGGTGATGCCGATGGCGGCCCGGGAGCTGATGAGGGACAGGATCGCCGGGGAGCGCAGCGGCCCGGTGAGCCCGCGCTCGGCGCGCGGTTCGCCGCGCCAGGCCCGCGAGGGCGGTGTCGCGGCGAACACCAGGGTGGCCAGTACGGCCAGGAGCGCGGAGCAGACCACCGACCAGGCGGCCGGCAGTACGGCGACCATGGCGCCGGCCAGCACCGGCCCGACGATGAACCCCAGCTCCAGCACCACGCTTTCGAGCCGGTAGGAGGCCCGCCGGTCGGCCTCGTCGGTCAGGATCTCGATCCACAGACTCCGTACGCAGGCGGGCACCGGCGGCCGGCCCGCCCCCGCCAGCGCGCCCAGAGCCAGCAGAACCGGCAGCGGCGCCTCGGGCAGGGCCACGACCAGCAGCAGCGCCAGGCCGTGCGCCGTCGCGCTGCCGACCAGCGTCCAGGTCTGCCCGTGGCGGTCGATGAGCCGGCCGACGGGCGGCGAGCCCAACGCGGTGCCGAGCCCGTACGCTCCCGCGACGGCGCCCGCGACGGCGAAGGAGCCGCGGGTCTCTTCGAGGAAGAGGACGAGCGACAGCACGACGGCGCCCGCGGAGATCCGTACGGCCAGGTTGGTCAGCACCAGCCGGGTGGCGTACGGGTGGGCCAGTACGCTGCGCCACCGCTTGATCATGTCCTGCCTTTCCGGAGGGGAAGCCGAGGGAGTCGTCGCAAGCCCTCGGGAAAGGGCCGTGCCGGGCCGCCCGCCCGCATCTTCCCCTGCCACCGGCGGGCGGCCCGTCACGATTCCTCAGACCAGCAGTTCGCGCCGGCGCTCGGCGACGCGGCCCCAGACGTCGGGGTTGAGCGCGCTCGGCGGCTGCTTGCCACCGAGCGCGGTGATCAGCTGGGTGGCGGCGTTCAGTGCCAGGGCGCGCTTGGTCTCGACGGTGAAGTCGGCGATGTGGGCGCTGAGGACGACGTTGTCCAGCTCGAACAGCGGGCTGTCGGCCGGCAGCGGCTCGTCCTCGTACACGTCGAGGGCGGCGCCGCCGAGGTGGCCGCTGCGCACCGCACGGACCAGGGCGTCGGTGTCCACGACCCGGCCGCGGGAGGTGTTGACGAAGTAGGCGCCCGGCTTCATCCGCGCGAAGGCCTTCTCGTTGAACATGTGCTCGGTCTCGTCGTTGAGTTCCGGGTGGGCGGTGACGAAGTCGGCCTCGGCGAGGAGGTCCTCCAGCCGCTCCACCTTGACCGCGCCCACCTCGGCCATCTTCTCCGCCGAGACGTACGGGTCGTAGGCGAGGACCCGCATCAGGAAACCGCCGTGGGCGCGCCGGGCGGTCCAGCCGCCGACGTTGCCGAGACCGACGATGCCCAGGGTCTTGCCGGTGAGTTCGACGCGGTGGGTGGTGAGTCGGGCGTCCCAGGCGGCCTGGTTGCCGTGCCGGTGTACGGCGGCGAGCCCCCGGGTGACCATCAGGAGCAGCCCGAAGAAGTGCTCGGAGACCGGTTTGCCGCCCAGACCGGGGTTGTTGGCGACGACCACGCCGGCTTCGGTGGCCGCCTCGATGTCGATGTTGTCCACGCCTCGGCCGCTGGACAGCACGGCGAGCAGGTCCGGCGCTGCGGCGAGGAGTTCCCGGTCGATCCGGGCGGGGTAGCGGGCCACCAGGCCGTGGGCGTCGGCGAGGGCCGCGAGGACCGCCGCCCGGTCGGAGTCGTCCACGCGGCGGACGTTGGCGTGCTGCTCCAGCAGTTCCTCGGCTTCTGCGGCGTACATCGAGCCGACGAGGACTACGTTCGGTCGCATGATGGTGTGCTTCCTGTGGGGCCAGGGGCCGGCGAGACGCCCCTGGAGGGGAATGCGGATGGACGGATGCGGTGGCGCGGTGCCGGTGTGCGGCGGCTTCCCGGTCGGACGGGCCGGGTCAGGCCGCCACACTCGCGGCCAGCAGGCTTTCCAGCGGCCTGAGTTCACCCCCGCGGCTGGCTGCCAGCAGCCGCTGGGTGAGTTCGGCGTGCTCCACGGGGGCGGCGTTGAACCGGGGCCGGCCTTCGGCGAGCCGGTCGTGCGCCCGGCCGTACAGCTTGCGGCAGTACACCTCGCTGATGCCCAGCACGGCGGCGATCTCCCGGTAGCTGTACTCGAAGGCGATGCGCAGCACGAGTACCGCCCGCTCGGCCGGGCCGAGGAGCTTCAGCAGCCGGGCCACGCCGCGCCGGAGTTCCTCGGCCCGCTCCACGTTCTGAAACGGCTCCTCGGCAGCGGTCGCGGTCTCCTCCGGCACCAGGGCGCCTACGTAGGAGACCCGCCGGGTGTGCGCGGACTTCCAGTAGTCGGCGCACAGGTGGGTGACGACGGTGGAGAGGAAGGCGCCGTGGTTCTGCACGTTCTGGGCCGTCATCCAGCGCAGCCAGGCCTCGGAGATGATGTCCTCGGCCTCCTCGGCGGAGCCGACGCGGCGGTAGGCCAGCGCCTGCAGATTCGACCTGCGGCGGTGGAACTCTTCCTGGTCAAGATCGAACAAGGTTTGCCTCCAGGCCGGCCATGGCACAGCCCATCACTCGGGTCAGCTCGGGTCGGCTCAGGCCACTTGGTTCAGCTGGGATCGGTGGGGGCCGGCTCACCGGCCCGGGCGCAGGTCAGCCCCGGCCCTCGGCGAGCACCTGACGCAGGCTCGTGTCGAAGGCCCCGGCGAACGCGGTGATCTCCTCGTCGCCCATGGGGGTGGAGATGCAGCCCAGGCCGCTGTCGCCGATGTGGACGCCGCTGTCCAACAGCACCCAGTACAGGCGCTTCATGGCCGCGGCCGGGCTGGTGTAGCCCTCGGGGGCGCTGGTGGCGATCACGCGGAACAGCGAGCCGAGGCCGTTGACCTGCCAGTCCAGTCCCACGGAGTCGATGGTGGCGCGCATGGCGGTGCGGGCCCGCTCGCCGAGGTCGCCGATCCGCTCGTGTGCCTCCGGCGTGAGCAGGCCGAGCGAGGCGAGGCCGGAGCTCATGCTGACCGGATTGGCGTTGTACGAGCCGGAGTGCGGCAGCGCCGGGGCGCCCTGGCTCGGGTCGAAGACGCTCATGAACTTGCGGCGGCCGGCGACCGCGCCGATGGGCATGCCGCCGCCGATGACCTTGCCGAGGACGGTGATGTCGGCCTCGCTGCCGAGCAGGTGCATGGCGCCGTGGTAGCCCACGCGGTAGGAGCCGACCTCGTCGGAGATCAGCACGGCGCCGCTGTCGTCGCAGAAGGCGCGCAGCGCGTCCAGGTACTCCTTCTCCGCCGGGACCAGGCCGATCCGCCACGGCACCGGGTCGATCAGCACGCAGGCCAGGTCGGCGGCGTGCTCGCGGAGCACCGCGAGGGCGCCCTCGGCGTCGTTGAAGGGGAACACGACGGTGTTGTCGACGACGCCCGCGGGGTTGCCGGTGACAGCGTGGCTGATGAGCGAGCCGGAGCCGTCGTTGTTGACGGCGACCGCGTCGTAGGCGCCGTGGTAGGCACCGGCGATCTTGGCGATCTTCGGGCGCTTGGTGTAGGCGCGGGCGGCCTGGACGGCCATCATCACGGCCTCGGTGCCCGAGCTGGTGAACCGGACGTGCTCGAAGGTCTCGTTGCGGGCGGAGAGCGCCTCGGCGTACTCGACCTCCACCGGGGTGGGCATCCCGAAGCTGCTTCCGCGGCCGACGGCCTCGGTGATCGCCTTCACCATCTCGGGGTGGGCGTGGCCGTGGATCAGGGTAGTGCTGTTGTTGAGGAAGTCGAGGCGCTCGACACCGTCGGCGTCGGTGACCCGGGCGCCGCTGCCCGACTGGATGTAGACCGGGTACGGGGCGCTGTAGACGGCGGTACGGCTGTTGCCGCCGGGCATGACCTCGACCGCGCGGGAGTACAGCTCGGCAGACTTGTCCGTGTTCACGTTGTGCCCTTTCACGACCGGAAGGAACGGGGGGAATGGGGGAATGGGAGGAGGGAAGCAGGGGGCGGGGCGCGTCGGGTCAGCGGGCGGTCCTGATCGCCACGTCCGCCGTGAAGTAGGGGCCGGCCAGGCGCACTTCGGTGCCGGCGGGCACCCACCGCGGGGTGTCCGCCGCGGCGGTGCCGGCGGCGCCGGCGGTGCCGAGCTGCTCGCCGAGCCGGGCGGCCAGGACGGGCACCAGCGGGCCGGCCGTCTCCGCCAGGGCGCGTACGGCCATCAGCTCCAGCGCCACGCAGGTACGGGCCTCCCCGGAGGGCGGCCCGGCGGCGAGCGCGTCCTCGGCCGCCTCCGCGAACCGGCGGGCCCGGTGGACGAACGTACGGAGCAGCTCGGCCGCGCCGCGGGCGTCGAACCGCTCGGGCCGCAGGGCGCGGGGCAGTTCGGCGCGGAATTCGCGGATCTGCCCGTAGAACCGCTCGGCCTCGGCGTTCCAGCTTCCTGCCTCGGGGGCGGCGCCGCCGAAGTGCTTGTCCACCCGGGCGGCGACGGAGCCGAGCCAGGACTCCCAGCCGCCGAGGAGTTCGGTCCGGACGAACTCGGCGTACTCGTCGATGACGAAGTCGCGGCGGCGGATGTCGGGCCGGGTGCCGGCCAGGTAGAGCCGCAGCTGGTCGCGGGTCTGCTCACGGAAGACCTCGCGGCCCCAGATGGCGTGCATCCGGCCGGTGGAGAACTTCTGCCCGTCCAGGGTGTAGAACTCGTTGCAGATCATCGTGTCGGGCAGCGCCGGCTGCTCGGTGAACGAGCCGAGGACGGCCGGGAAGACGATGGTGCGCAGGAAGGCGTTGTCGAAGCCGAAGAACAGCACGGTGCGCGGGTCGTTCGCCCGGACGTACTCCCGCCAGCCGGGCTCGCCCTTGTCCTTGGCGAGGGCGTCGAGGGCCGTGACGAAGCGGGCCGCCAGCTCGAAGGCGGAGTACATGCGCTGGCCCTCGGGGCCCCCGGTGGGGTCGGCCGGGACCAGGATTCCGTCGGGGGCGACGGTGCTCACCGGGAGGTCGGGCAGCGGTCCGGCGAGGACCCGTTCGACGTAGGCGCGCAGCCGGGCGCTCATGTGGACGGTGCGCAGGTAGCCGGTGAGCTTCTCGCGCAGTGGCTCCAGCGGCAGGTACCAGCGGGTGAGCTCGCGCCGTTCGGCGGGGGTGCCGCAGGTGGCGCAGCTCGGGTCGCGCAGGTCCTCGTCGGCGAAGGGAAGCGCGCAGGCCTCGCACTCGATGCCGGCGGTGTCGTGCGAGCCGCAGTGCGGGCAGGCTCCTGCGACGAACGCCTCGAAGAGGAAGGTGCCGCAGGGAGCGCAGTGGTTGGCCCGCACCGTCTTGGTGACCACGGTGCCCCGGGCCCGGAGGTCCTCGAAGATCTCCAGGGCGACCTGGGGGTACTCGGGTGAAGAGGGGCGGACGAACACGTCCCAGCTGATGTCGGCCGCGGTCAGGGCCTCCTGGATGGCGTCGGTGTTGCGTTCCGCCAGCTCGTAGAAGGACAGGCCCTGGCTGATGGCGGCGGAGGCCACCTGGGACTGGTGGCCGACTGTGCCGAGCAGCAGGTGGGCCTCGGTCCCGCGCTCCTTCAGACCGCGGCGGACCAGGTCGGCGCCGAGGAAGGGGCCGACCACGTGGCCGAGGTGGAGCTCGCCGTTCGGGGTGGGGAAGGAAGGCAGCAGCAGGACGGGCCGCTCGGCGCCACCGAAACGTTCCTCCCGCTCGCGGTGCGCCGCGTCCAGCGCCGCCATGTCCTCCCACCAGGTGGTGAGGAAGGTCAGCGGGCGGTCGGTGGCGGTGTTGCGCAGGGTGTGCACGCCCAGCGGCGGCAGCCGGACCGTGTCACCGCCGGTCACCCGGACGGTCTCCCCGTCCGAGGCGACCTCGCCCTCGCCGTCCAGGACCACCCACACCTCGGTGTCGTGGTGGTTGTGCGGGGCGGTCTTCTCGCCGGGGCGGAGAGTGACCCTGCGGAGGTTGAAGGGGAGGGTGCCCTGACCGGCCCAGGCCGGCTCGACGCTGCGGACGAAGTCGGGCAGGTCGAGTTCCCCGACCGTGCGTCGGATGCGTATGACGTGCATGGCTGCGCGCGGAACGCCGTACGGCCGGAGCCGGCCGGGGACGCCCCACTGCTCCTCTCAGGAAATGTCGTGTGCGGGATCAAAGCCAGCCGGCCGGGACAGCCCCCGGCTGTCTCGGGTCCGCCTCCTGTCCCAGCGGCTCCCAGTCCAGGGCGGTGCTGACCGGTCCGGTGTCGTAGCGCTCACGCCCGAGCAGGCTGTTGGCGATGACGGCGCTGCGCCAGGCCAGCAGGCTGAGGTTGGGGTCGGCGACGCCGAACTCGCGGCGGGCCGCGTTCTGCACGTACACGCGGTTCCCGGACGGTCCGTCCCAGTCGAGGCTGAAGTCGGAGCGGACGACGGGTAGTCCGTCGTGCAGGGTGAGCTGGTCCTTCAGGCCGAGGAGCAGCTCGGGCATGCCGTGCTCGTATCCGGTGGCGCAGACCACGATGTCCACCGTCTCGTGCACCGGCTCGCCGCCGCGGGCGGGCTGCCAGGTGGTGCGGAGTCCTTCCGGGAGACGGGTCAGTGCGGTGAGGTGCTGGTCGAGCAGGATCCGGCAGGGACGGCCGCCGCCCTCCAGCAGTTCCAGGTCGTACAGGCGACGGTAGATGTCCTGCAGGGTGGACAGGGAGATGCCGTCGCTGGCCATCCGCAGCCGCTGGACCACATCCTCGCGTTCAGCGGCGGGAAGGCTGTGGAAGTAGCGGCTGTAGTCCGGCAGGAAGAGCTCATCCACGAACGGACTGTCGTCCAGCGGCAGCAGGTTGGTGCGACGGGTGCCCCAGACGATCCGCGCGGGGCGCTGGCTCTCGCGGGTGAGCAGGTGGCTGACGACCTCGGCGCCGCTCTGGCCGCCGCCGATCACGGCCACCCGCTTGCCCGCGAAGGCGCGGGGTTTGCGCAGGAGCTGTTCGGCGTGGAAGACGGTGTCGGGGTCGTGGCCGACGGCGCACTGGGGCAGCTTGGGGTTGAGTCCGGTACCGGTGGCCACGTTGCGAGCACGCAGCACGCCGTCGGTGGTGTGCACCAGGAAGGCGGAGCCGTCCCATTCGACGTTCTCCGTGGTGACGCCGAACCGGAGGTTGTCCAGGCGCTGCGACACCCAGCGGCAGTACTGCTCGAACTCGCGCCGCGGGACCTTGGAGCGGCCGGTGACCAGCAACCGGTACAGCCGCTTCGTCTCCACCTGGAAGGCGAGGAAGGAGTGCGGGTTGGTCGGGTCGACGGGGGTGACCAGGTCCTTGAGGAAGTGCACCTGCATCTCGGCGTCCGGCACCATCAGCCCGGGGTGCCAGTCGAAGGCGTCCTTGCGGTCGAGGAAAACGGCGGAGAGGCCGGGCTCCCGCGAGGTCAGTGCGGCGAGGCTGAGGTTCGAGGGGCCTAACCCTATGCCTACGAGGTCGTAGGTAGGGGGTGCTGTACTCATATGGGGGCTCCCGTTACAGGTGGGGGCGTTCGGCTTCTGCGACCTCGTGAGCCGGCAGCCAGGTGACTCCACGCCCGGTCAGCGACTGCATCATCCGCTCCGTCAGCTCATGGGACAGGGCGAGGTGCGGTTTGACCCATCCGGTTCCGTTCACGGCCCGTTCGGCGAGCAGCCGGGTGGCCGCGGCCAGGGTGAACCCGGTGGTCCGGGCCATCGCGGACAGGCCGGTCGTCTCGTCGGCGTGATCCAGCACGGTGGTACGGAGGGCCGCGGGCCGGCCGTCCAGTTCCCCGTGCGCCGTGAGTTCCAGGACCACCATGTCCCGGTCTTCCGCCCGCGCCCGTACCTGGGGGGAGAGCACCCGCTCGACCAGGCGCCGGGGAACCACGCGGGCCCCGTCCACATCCACCGGCTCGTCGGCCAGCAGGCCGAGCCGGGCCAGTTCGGTGACGACGCGGGCGAAGCCCGGCCGGCGCAGGGTCTTCTGGGTGCAGTCCGCGTCGCGGAGGGCGGGGTGTTCGCCCAGCCAGGGGGCCATCCCGTCGTGGTAGGCCTCCAGCCGGCCGACACCGGCGTACTCGCGGGTCACCACTCCGGAGAACCGGGGGTGGTGGACCGGCTGGCCGCCGTCCAGGGCCAGTGCCTCGCGTTGGGCGATCGGCAGGTGGTGGTCGTTCTCGCCGCCGAAGAAGGCGGTGTAGCCGAGGGGTTCGCGGGGCACGGTCGGTATCCCCCCGCAGTAGATCTCCAGGGCGCGGACCCGGTCGAGCCGCTCGGCGAGGTGGACGGCGAGCAGTTCGGTCAGGCCGGGCTCCAGGCCGACCGGCAGCAGGACGGTGCCGCCGGCGGACCGGATCCGGGTGTCGAGTGAGGACAGTTCGGCCGTGGGCGGCCGGGTGATGGCGGCGACCGGGCGGCCGGCGACGACGGCGGGGCGGAGGGCCGCGCCGGTGGGTTTCCAGGGCATCGCCATCGCGACGACCTCGCACCCGGTGAGGGCGGAGTCGAGGTCGGTGGCGGCCCGGACCACGGCGGTGGTCCGGTTTCCCGTCCCGCCGCCCTCCCGTAACCAGTCCCGCACGGCGGCGGCCCGGCCGGGATCCCGGTCCAGGAGCAGCAGCTCCTCGGTACCGGGATCCGTGGCCAGCGCGTACGCGGCTGCCCGCCCCATCTGACCGCAGCCGAGGAGGGCCGCCTTCATGTGCACGCCCTCCGTTCCAGCGTGCTCCGGGTCATTCCGCGCGGTCCGCGGCAGGCGTGATCCTGGCCGTCGCCCCGGTGGTGACGCGGTGGAGGAGCTGTTCGAGCCCCTCTCGGGTGACGTGCCGGGCGATGACGGCGGCCACCCGCTGCTGGCCGAAGTTCTCCGGTGGCAGCGCGACTTCGGTGCCGGCCGGGACCTCGGTGAAGACGTGGTCGAAGCCCGGGTCCTCGCCGAGGCCCGTCAGCCCCTCGACGCCGTCGAACCGTCCGGCCCGATCGGCCAGGACGAAGCGCAGGCCGGCATTGAGCCGCCGGTCGTGCTCCAGCCGGAGCGGCTCGCCGGTGGCGACGCGGATCACGTTCTCGAAGTAGTCGACGCCGGTGGCCAGCGGCACCAGGTGGGAGCCGATGTAGTCACCGGCGGGGCGGCCGGCGATCTCGATGAACCGCAGCCCCCGGTCGCCCCACTTGGCTTCCAGGTGGAAGGCGCAGTTGTCGAATTCGAGTGCACCGACGATGTCCTTGGTGGTGGCGCTGATCTCGGCCCAGGCGTCGGCGGGCAGCGCGCTGGGCACCTTGTGCTCCAGTTCCAGGTGGAACGGGACGCTGGTGACCTTGTCGGTGACGGTTACGATGTGTACCTCACCGCCGCAGACGAAGCCCTCGACGCTCAGCTCGTCGCCTTCGAGGAACTCCTCGACGATGAACTCGGCGCCGAACTGCTGGAACACCGGGTCGAAGTCGGGGCGGGCGATGTCGGCGAGGCGGGCCATCGCCGCGTCCAGGTCCGCGGGGTCGCGCAGTTCGAAGATGCCCTTCGAGCCGGAGGCCCCGGTGGGCTTGACCACGGCCGGCAGCCCGACCTCCTCGACGGCCGCCCGCAGGCCGGCCAGGTCGGTGACCTTGGCGAAGCGCGGGAGTACGCCGTCCAGGTGCCGCAGCGCGTCCTTCATGACGTACTTGTTGCGGGCCCGGAGGGCGGCGGTCTCGGACATGCCGGGAAGTCCGAGATCGGCGGCGATGGCGGCCACCAGTTGGACGTCGACTTCGGTGAAGTTGGCGACACCGGCGAAATCGTAGGTGGTGTGGAGTTCGCGGGCCGCTTCGATGGAAGCGGCCCGGTCGTAGGTATCGACCTGCCGGAACTCGTGGACGAGTGGCTTCGCGAATTCAGGCATGGAGCGGCCGAGGAGGATCACTCGGTAACCGAGGCGCCGGGCGGCGAGCAGAGACTCAAGCCCTTCCCTTTGAATGCGCCGGAGATTGACTAGGAGAAGATGACGTTCCGTCACGAGACAGCCCCCGCTGTGTCGGGCGTGCGTATGGAATCTCTAGTACCAAACGAGTGGTATCCAATCACAGCGGCCGGGGGTTGGGAAGGGGATCTTGGGTGGATCTGCGCCAATCCAGTTAAGAGCTGGCCGAAATCCTGCGCCCGTCCCCCCGCTGCCACACTTTCGGCCACCTATCGAAAACTCTGAGGCATTCGACCGGCCTGTCCGCTGCCGGGCAAGGGCGTTAACTTAATTGAGGACACCCCGCGTCCGCTGCTCGGACAGCCATCCGCTACATGCCACCTGACATGCGGAAACGCCGCCTGAACGACCAGGCCCGGAGAGGCCGGGGCCGGTCGGTTCAGACGGCGTCGTAAGGACTTGGTAAAGGAATGGAGAGAATTCGCTAAAGCGTGGCACCGGCCATTGCGCGGCGATCATGAAGCGCAGCGGAGAATTGCTCCGTGACCCGTTCCAGACCCACGGCGGATTCCGCGGCCACCGTCACCGTTCCGGCCTCGCCGAGCGTGATGTGCCGGTCGAGGGTGAACCAGCCCGGCGCGATGTACGCGGCACCCATCGAGGCGAGCACCGGTCGCAGCGCGTAATCGATCGCCAGCACGTGGGCGGTGGTCCCGCCGGTGGCCAGCGGCAGCACCGCCTTGCCCGTGAGCGCGTACTGCGGCAGCAGGTCGAGCAGCGATTTCAGCAGCCCGGAGTAGGCCGCCTTGTAGATCGGCGTGCCGATGACGATGCCGGCCGCGCCGTCGAACAGAGCGGCCGCCGCCGCGATCGCGGGGTGCCGCACCTCGGCTCCGAGCAGCGGTCCGGCCGGCAGGGAGCGTACGTCGAGGTGGGTCACCTCATGCCCGTGGGCGGTGAGTTGAGCGTCCACGTGACGCAGCAGCCCAGTGGTACGGGAGGTCGCCGAGGGACTCCCCGAGACGGACAGGACGGTGGCCATGAGAGGTCCCTTTCTCTGGGTGACCTGCGATCGGGAGGCGCTACGAGGTGGCGGCGCGCCAGTCCTCGCCCTCGGGTACGACGATCACGGCGGAGCGCACCGCCCCGTAGTCGGCGTCGGCGCCCAGCCCGGCGGGGGTCTCGCCGGCGGCGTGCGCCTTGAGGGCGTCGAGCAGGAAGCGGCGCGTGCGGACGATGCCGCGGTCGCTCTTGCCGGGGTTCTCCGCCGTCCGGTCCACGATCGGGCCCATGCTCTCCTGCACGGCCACGTCCTGGAGGACCAGACCGCGGATGCCGGAGAAGCTCCTGCCGTCGCGCATGGCCTGCCGGTCCTGGCCCCAGCCGTTCTCGCGGGTGTAGCCCTCGCGGATATTGTCCGGATTGAGCTTGTCCAGGTCCAGGCCGAACTGCTCGCTGAAGTAGGACGGGGTGACCGGCGCGTCGTCGTTCCACCACAGGTACCACATGATCGTCTGGTGGTCGTTGACCGGAACCCAGGCGTGCCAGAGCCGGTCCCCGTTGGGCAGCTCGGGCACCACCGTGTACCAGGGCATGGCGAAGGGCTTCACCCGGGCGAGGGTCTCCCCCGACGAGAGGGTGCGCAGGGCCGCGAAGCGCAGCCCGTACGGCTGCGGGTCGATCTCGTCGCGCGGGGCCGTGTCGTCGAGCAGGTCCTTCAGCGGGCCGTTGCGGGCCTCCGTCTCGTGCAGCAGGGAGACGTGCGCGGAGTCGATGTCCGCCTCCAGGCCCTGCAGCCAGTTGCAGTCCACCAGGGCGATGGTGGCGAAGACGTTCTCCGCGGGCACCTTGGTGAACGGGAACTCCGGGAAGGGGGCGGGCTGGCGGCCGGTACCGCCGAGCCAGACCCAGATGACGCCGCCGGCCTCGACCACCGGGTGGTGCAGGAGCTTGACCCGCTCACCGAACCGCGGGCCGTCCTCCTCCGGCTCGGAGGGGGTGTCGAGCACCTTGCCGGAGACGTCGAACTTCCAGCCGTGGTAGATGCACCGCAGCGCGCAGTCCTCGTTGCGGGCGAGGGCCAGTGAGGCCCCGCGGTGCGGGCACGCCTCGGCGAAGCAGCCCACGGTGCCGTCGTCCGCCCGGAAGAACACGTACTTCTCGCCCAGCAGCTCCACGGGGAGGGGAGCGCCGCCCCGCTCGGCGAGCCGCTGCGACCGCATGACGGGCAGCCAGTACTCGCGAAGCAACTGCCCCATGGGGGTGCCAGGACCCACCCGGGTCAGGGTCTCGTTCACCTTCTGCGTGGTCACTTCCCGCCTCCGTGATGGTCGATATCCGGGACCGACACCGGCCGCCCGGCCGTCGCCCCCACCCTTGATGACGATCCAGACCGGCCGGGCGTGACACCTCTGGCGCACCTGAGCCCTGTCGTCAAAGTCCCTCCTGGCCCGACAGGACCGCGTAGGGGTGCGGCGCGTCCTCCGGCGCGCCCAGGAAACGGCTGGTGAGGCCGGTCGCCTCGGCGAGTGCCGGGGCCCAGTCCAGGCCCGCCGCCCGCCCGGCCAGCAGGCAGCCGAACAGCACGTCGCCGGCCCCCACCGTGATCACCTGGCCGGCCAAGGAGGCAGCCGGCTGGTGGAGCGGCGGCGAGCCGTCGGCCGGCACCAGCAGGGCTCCGTCCTCGCCGAGGGTGACCAGGCAGCGCCCGCCGGGGGCGGGCAGCCGGCGGGCGGCGGCCACGAGGTCCTCCCGCGCGGTCAGCGGCCGGCCCGCCCACAGGGACAGTTCCCGCAGGTTGAGGGCGACCAGATCGGCTCCGCGGCCCTCCGGGCGCAGTTTGGACACCTCGTTGGGGTCGGCCGACAGCAGCCAGAACGGTATCCCCCGGGCCCGCGCGGTGTCGGCCAGCCAGGCCAGCGCCGGCTCTTCGGCGTCCGTACCGGCGGCCAGCACCCCGGCGTCCTCGAACAGGTCCCTGGACCGGTCGAGCAGTTGGGGCGTTATCAGGCCGAGGGCCCGCTCTCCGAGGAACCTTTTGTCGGCGACGGACCCCGCGACCAGTTCGGCGTGGAACACTGGCAGCGGCGCCCGTTCGGGCAGCCTCAGCCAGTCCACGCCATTTCCGGCCAGATGACCGCCGACCGCCGGCCCCAGCTCCCCCGAGTACGACACCGTGGCCAGGGCCGGCCGGGCGCCGCGCGCGGCCAGCGCGCAGGCGGCGTTGTTGGCCACTCCGCCCCATCGCACGGTGGCCGGGTCCTGGCCGCGGCCCAGCGGGCCCTCGTGCAGGAAGTCCAGGGTGACGGTGCCGACGAGCACCGGCCGCCCGGCCATCCGTCCGGCCGGTCGTCGGTCCACCTGTCCGGTTATTGGATCGCGCTTGATGGAAACTCACCCTTCCCTTTGAATTTCCTCACCGGGATGCCTGAAGTGTGCATACCCGCCCGGGAGTTCGGACGGAGCGTGACAATATGCGCCCACCCCCGCCCCACCCAACCCATTCGGCAAAGGAGGCCTCGGAATGGCACGCGCCGGTCATGTGGCCTCGGCGGATTCCGCCCGTCCGGCGGACGGAATTATCGCCGGGATTCTGACCTGGGCCTTTCCGCCGGCCCTCGTGGACGAGGCGGTAGCGGCCGCCGGCCGCACGGAGCAGCGCTCCCGGACGCTGTCCGCCCGGACGATGGTCTACCACGCCCTGGCGATGTGGCTGTACCCCACCGCCGGTCACGAGGAGGTGCTGCGCAGGCTCATGCGGGGGCTGTCCCGCAAGCACGGCTGGGCCCGCGGCTGGCGCATGCCCACCCCGTCGGCGCTCACCCAGGCCCGGCAGCGGCTCGGCCCGGCCCCGCTGCGGCTGCTGTTCCGTACGGTCGCCCCGCGTGCCGTTCCGCAGGCACCGCCCGGGATCCTGCGGCCGGTCACCCTCGACGCGCTCACCCTCTGTGTGCCCGACACCTCCGCCAACCGGGACCGGTTCGGCGCCGCGGTCTCCGCGGACCGGGGCATCGTCCCGCAGATGCGGCTGGTCGGGCTCGGGCACTGCGGTGCGCACGCGGTGCTCGACGCGGCCATGGGGCCGCTGTCCCTGGGTCCCGCCTGCCTGGCCGTGGAACTGCTGCCCTCGCTGGGCGAGGGGACACTGCTGCTGGCCGAGCTGGAGGCGCTGTCGGTGGACGTCTGGCGGCAGGCCGCCGCCACCGGGGCGGACCTGCTCTGGCGGGCCGGCCCGGACCGGGCCTTGCCGGTGGACGAGGTGCTGGCCGACGGCAGTTACCTCTCGCGGCTGGCCGAACCGGGCACGCCGGCCGCCGCACCGGTCCCGGTCCGCGTGATCCCGTACAGCCGCTCCGGCCGTTCGGGTCCCGCGGAGCGGCTGATCACCACGCTGCTCATGCCCGAGGAGGCGGCGGCGGCCCAGCTGATCCAGGCGCACCGCGGCCGGTGGGGGCTGGCCGACATGGTGGAGGACATCCTCACAGGCGGGGTGTCCGGGATCGAACTGCTGCGGTCCCGCGGCCCCGATCTGGTCGAGCAGGAGATATGGGCCATGCTGCTGGTCCACCACGCCGTGCACGGCCTGATCGTCGACGCCCAGGACCTGGAGTCGGCAGCCGCGGAGGAGCTGGCCGCCCTGGCCGGAACCGTACGCATGGCCCCACCGGACTGCTTGTAGGCCGCTCCAAGATCGTGTTACTTTCCGGCGAGTCTGCCCGGTCCTGCCGATGCCACGGAGCCCAACCTCCGGCCCGCAGTGCGCCGTTGCGCGGTCCCGCTCCGCCCCGTGTGCGGTGTCAGCCGCGGCCGCGTCCTCTCACCGCCCTCTCCACGATGCCCTGCCCGTCTGATCCGCCCTGTCATCGGAGGCACCACGTGAGCACGGGAATGTTCCTCGGTTACGAACTGCCCGAGGCCGGTCTTCCGGACCCCACCCGCTTTCTGCTGGACACCGCCCGGAAGGCCGAGGCCGCCGGAGTCCACCACCTCGTCCTCGGGGACCGGCCGGCCGCCGGCCCCGCCGGGCCCCGGTCCCCGGCCTCGCTGGTCGCCGTCTCCCTGCTGGCCGTCAGCACCACCCGGATCGGCCTGGTCATGACCGCTGCGCCGGCCTACCACGAGCCGTACAACCTGGCCCGGATGGTCGCCTCGGTGGACCACATCAGCCACGGCCGGGCGGGCTGGCGGGTGGTCACCGGCCCCGACGCGTCCGCCGACGCCAACCATCGCCGCGAGGGGATGGATCCGGCGGCCGACCGGGAGGCCCGGGCCCGCGAGTTCGTGCCGGTCGTCCGGGACCTGTGGGACACCTGGGAGGACGGTGCCTTCGTCCACGAGAAGGGCACCGGCCGGTTCATCGACAGCGGCCGCGTGCACGTGCTGGACCACCGCGGCACGCTGCGCGTCCGCGGGCCGCTGAACGTGGTCCGCCCGCCCCAGGGGCACCCGGTGGTGCTCGCCGACGCCACCGACCCGCTGAGCGCCGCCCACGCCGACGTGCTGACCGCCGGGAACCCGGACTCCGCGCCGACCGCGGCGGAGGCCGGCGGCCGGCCCCGGCTCGGGGTGGTGACCCCCTTCGTCGCCCCCACGGCGGAAGGCGCCCGGGAGTTGCACGCCCGGGCCGGCGCCCCGAGCTCCGACCGCGACCGCGCGGTGCTGACCGGCACCCCCGGGGAGGTCGCCGAACGGCTCGGCGCCTGGTTCGGCCGGGGCGCGGTCGACGGCTTCACCGTGCGCTTCCCGGCACCCGGCCCGCACGGCGCCGGTGCCGGTGCCGAGGGCATCGGGGAGTTCACCGCCGCCGTGCTGCCGCTGCTGACGGCCGCCGGACTGTTCCCGGCCACGTACGCCGCCGACACACTGCGCGGCCACTTCGGGCTGAGCAGGCCCGAGAACCGCCTCGCCGAGCGGATCGCCGCCGGCCCGGAAAGGGATTGAGGACATGCCCACCGACCGACAGCTCCATCTCGGCCTGATGTTCTGGGCGACCGGCACGCACGCCGCGGGCTGGCGCCACCCCGAGGCGCGCGCGGACGCCGCGTACGACATCGGCCTCATCCAGGAGGTCAGCGCGGAGGCCGAACGCGCCAAGTTCGACTTCGTGTTCCTCGGCGACCGGCTGGCCAGCGACCCGGCACTGCAGCACAGCAACCCGGCGCAGATCTCCCGGTTGGAGCCGTACGCGACGGCCACCGCGATCGCCGCCGCCACCAGCCGCATCGGGGTGGTGGTCACCGCCAATCCCACCTACTCCGACCCGTACTCCATCGCCCGGCTGCTGGCCTCCCTCGACCACGTCAGCGCCGGACGCGCCGCATGGAACCTGGTCACGGGCGCCGACGCGGCGGCCGCGTTCAACTTCGGCCGGGAGGAGCACTGGGACACCGAAAAGCGCTACGCCTGGGCGGAGGAGTGCCTCCAGGTGGTCCGCGACCTGTGGGACAGCGGGGCGGACGCAGGTCGCGGCCCCCGCCCGGTCGGCCACCGCGGCAGGTACTTCTCGGTGGACGGCCCGCTGGACGTGGCCCGTCCACCGCAGGGGCAGGTGGTGCTGTTCAACGCGGGCACCTCGGACCAGGCCCGCGAACTCAGCGCCCGCGAGGCCGACATCGTCTTCGCGGGTCCCCAGCCGGATTTCGCGCTGCGCCAGGCGTACTACGCCGACATCAAGGCGCGGGCCGCGCGCTACGGCCGGGCGGACCAGGTCGCCATCCTGCCCGGGCTGACCCCGATCGTCGCCTCGACCACCGAGGAGGCGGTCGAGCTGTACGACCTGCTCAACTCCCTGCTGGTCCTCGACCCGGAGGAGGAGCCGGGCGAGCTGGTCCGCAAGGGCGGCATCGGCGAGGGACACCGGCGCAACCTGTCCTCCGCGAGCCGGCTCTTCGGGGTGGACCTGCGCGGCAACGACCTGACCGCGGAGGTGCCGGCCGAGACCCTGGCCGCGGTCTCCGAGGAGGGTGCCCTGCGACTGGCCGAGATCAGCCGGCTGACCCGGCGCACCGCCGACGGACCGCGCCGGATCACCTACGGGGACCTGGTGCACGCCACACCGTCCGAGCTCTCGCACACGGTGGTGGGCAACCCGGAGGAGGTCGCCGACATGATCCAGGAGTGGTTCGAGGGCGGGGCCGCCGACGGGTTCAACATCTATCCGGCCTACGTGCCCGGTTCGGTGACCGCGTTCACCGAGCTGGTGGTGCCCGTGCTCCAGCGGCGCGGGCTGTACCGCAAGGACTACGACGGGAGCACCCTGCGCGAGCACCTCGGGCTGCCGGTGCCGCCGCGGCGCCCGGCCCGCTGACCCCCGTACGAAGGAAGAGGTGAACTCGTGGCCACTCTGGCCGTCGTGGGCGCCGGGACCCTGGTCTCCGGCGATCTCACGCACCCCCTGATCGAGGACGCCGACACGGTGCTGTGCGCCGACGGCGTCATCACCGCGGTCGGCCGGGCCGCCGACCTGGCCGCGCGGGTGGCCGCGGCGGACCGGGTCCTGGACGCGGCGGGGGCCACCGTGGCCCCCGGCCTCATCGACTCGCACGGGCACGTCACCTTCGGCGACTACTCGCCGCGGCAGAAGGCGGTGGACTACCTGGAGGGGTACGTCCACGGCGGGATCACCCGGACCGTCTCCGCGGGCGAGGTGCACGTGCCGGGCCGACCCCGCGACCGGGAGGGCGTCAAGGCGCTCGCCGTCGCGGCCCGGGCCAGCTTCGAGTCGTACCGGCCCGGCGGCATGCGGGTGCACGCGGGCAACGTGCTGCTCGAACCCTCCCTGACCGAAGAGGACTTCGCCTACCTCGCCCGCTGCGGTGTGTGGCTGGCCAAGTTCGGTTTCGGCGCGTACGCGAAGGCGGTCGACGGCGTCGAGCAGATCCGCTGGGCGAGGGCCCACGGCCTGGTGGTGATGTGCCACGCGGGAGGCGCCAGCGCGGCCGGTTCGGCCTCGTTGCGCGCCGACGACCTGCTGGCCCTGGACCCGGACGTGTGCGGGCACACCAACGGCGGGCCGACCGCGCTGCCCGACGCCGATGTGGACCGCCTGCTGGCGGAGAGCACGATGGCTCTGCAGCTCGTCCAGGCGGGCAACCTGCGGGCGGCACTGCGGATCGTGGACCGGGCACTGGAGGAGGACGCCCTGGCGCGGATCGTGGTGGGCTCGGACACCCCCTCGGGGTTCGGGGTGATGCCGCTGGCCGTGCTGAAGACGCTGGTGGAGCTGTCCGCGCTGAGCCCGCTGGCCCCCGCCCGGGCCTGGGCGCTGGCCACCGGCAACGTGGCGGACGTCTGGGGGCTGCCGGCCGGGAGGATCCGGGTGGGAGCCGAGGCCGATCTGGTGCTCATGGACGCGCCGAAGGGCTCGGTGGCCGGTACGGCGCTGGAGGCCATGTCCATCGGTGACGTGCCCGGCATCTCGGCGGTCGTGACGGACGGCGTGCCGCGTTTCCTGGCCAGCCGGAACACGCCGCGGGCCACGCGCCCGGCGACGCTGGAGCGGTAGCGGGGGCGGACCGCCCGACGGGGCCCGCCGGTGCCTGGCACCGGCGGGCCCCGTCGCACGTCACGTCGTGCGGGCGCTGAAGCGCTCGGGCCGGAAGGCCGCCGCCAGTGCGGAGGGCCGTCCGAGCACCTCGCCGGCGACGATCTCCCCCAGTACGGGGGCGAGGGTCAGCCCGCTGTGCGTGACCACCACGTAGAGCGAGGCCGCCCCCGGCACGGGACCGAGGACGCTCATGCCGTCCGCCGGCATCGGCCGGACGCCGACGTACGCCGACTCCACGCAGACCCGGGCCCCGGCCCCGGGCAGGACCGCGTCCAGCCGGGCCAGCACCCGCTCGGCCGCCCGCGCCGCCTGCCCGGCCGGGTCCGGGTGGCCGGGGTCCAGCTCATGGTCCACGTCGTGGCAGTGCAGGACCAGCCGGCCGCCGCTGTGCGGACGCACGCTCAGCCCCGGGGCGTGCAGGACCCGTTCCACCCGGGCGCCGGCCACCGGTGAGGTGCGCACCAGCAGGCCCATGGTGACCGTGCCCTCGTCCCCGGGCTCCACCAGCGGGACCTCCGCCCCGGCATGGGCCAGCAGGTCGCGGGTGCCCCGGCCGGCGCAGCTGATGACCGCATCCGCCTCGATCCGCGCGCCGGAGGCCAGGACCACCCCGCGGACCGGGTCGGCGCCGAGGAGGCCGGTGACCGGGTCGCCGGTGCGGATCTCCACGCCGTGCGCGCGGCAGCTCTCCTGGACGGCGGCGAGGAAGCGGTCGCTGACCACGTGGGCGTCGGCCGGGTAGTGGTGGAGCGGGCCGTGTACGCCGTCCAGCGCCAGCCCCGGCTGGAGCTCGGCCAGCGCCCGCCCGGGCTCGTACTCCTCCACGGGGTAGCCGCGGGCGCGGTAGCCGGCGGCGGTCCGGGCCAGGCGCTCGGCGCCAGCCGCCGTGTCGGCCCAGTGGAGGTTGCCGGTCCGGAAGAACCAGGGTGCACCGCCGGTGCGGGCGGCGAGGTGTTCGTGGGCGCGCAGGCCCTCGGCGGAGAGGGCGAAGTAGGCGTCGGAGCCGTTGTCCACCGCGTTGACCCAGCCGAAGCCGTGGGCGGAGAGCCCGCGGGCGGGGTCCTGGCCGTCCACCAGGACCACGGAGACCCCTTGTTCGGCCAGGTTCAGGGCCACACAGCTGCCGATGGAGCCGGCGCCGACCACGACCGCCTTCACCGCCGCGGTGCCGGCCGTGCTCGCGGACGCGTTCCCACCCGTGTTCCCGGCCGTGTTCCCGGCCGTGTTCCCACCCGTTTTCCCGACCGCGTTCACCGGTCCGCCTCGCCGAGGCTGATGCCGCACAGGTAGCCGCCTACCAGCGCGGGGCCGAGGGTGCCGCCGGAGCCGGGGTAGCCCGGGCCCATGGGCGTGGCCGCGACGTTGCCGCACGCGTACAGGCCGGGCACCGGGGTGTCGTCGGGGCGCAGGACCCGGCCGCCCCGGTCGGTGACCGCCCCGCCCTTGGTGCCGAGCATGCCGGGCCGGACCTGGACGGCGTAGAACGGAGCCTGCTCCAGCGGGCCCAGGCAGGGGTTGGGGCCGTGCCGGTCGTCCCCGTAGTAGCGGTCGTGGCTGGTGGCGCCGCGGCCGAACTCGGGGTCCTCACCGAGGACCGCGTGCCGGTTGAAGGCGGTGAGGGTGGCGGTGAGGCCGGCCTCGTCCACGCCCAGCCGGTGGGCCAGCTCGGTGGGCGAGTCCGCGCGGACGAACCAGTCGGGGACCGGGTCGGCCGGCTGGACGGAGGCGATCGGATAGCGGCGGCGGAACGCCTCGTCGAAGAGGAGCCAGGCGGGCGCGTTCGGGTAGTCGTGGGTCGTGGGGTCGAAGGCGAAGAAGGCCTTGGTGATGTCGTTGTAGTTGACGGCCTCGTTGACGAACCTGCGGCCCCGCCGGTTGACGATCACCGATCCGGGCAGGCAGCGCTCGCCCACCAGGTGCCGGGAGAGCGGGGCCCCGTCGTACTCCTCCCCCGGTGCGCCCACCACGGGCACCCACCAGGCCTGGGACATGCCGGCCAGGGAAGCGCCGACGGCCATGGCCATGTGCAGCCCGTCGCCGTGGTTCCACGGCGGGCTGACCGGACGGGTGTCCGCCACACCCAGGTACGCCTGCTTGAGCCGCTCGTTCCATTCGTAGCCGCCGCTGGCCAGGACCACCCCGGCGCGCGCCCGGTGGAAGACCGGGCCGTCGGCGGTCTCGGCGCGGACCCCGGTGACCCGGCCGTCCTCGACGAGCAGTTCGCGGACCCGGACGCCGCTGGCGAACCGTACGCCGCGCTCGTCGCAGGCCGCGACCAGGCCCGCCACCAGGGCGGCACCGACGGTCAGTACGCCCTCGGCCTTGCGGCGGGCGACCAGCCGGTGGTCGTACAGCTCCGGGGAGCGCCAGCGGTGCCGCTCGTCGTAGGTGACGGCGTCGAAGTGCTCGCCGCACCGGATCCGCTCGACCAGGCCGGGGCGGTCGGCGGTCGGGAAGGGCACGTTGTCCAGGGTGCGGCCGACGTCCCGGGCGCCCGGCCAGTCGCAGTGGTAGTCGGGCCGGTCGATGGGGAAGAACCGGACCGGGGTCTTCGCGTGCAGGTAGTCCACCATCTCGGGCGCGGTGGCGACGTACTGCTCCAGCCGCCACCGTTCGACGGTGCCCTCGGTGACCAGTTCGAGGTAGCGCAGGGCGTCCTCGGCGGAGTCGGACATGCCGTGCTCGCGCATCACGGAGCTGTTGGGCACCCAGACCATGCCGCCCGACACGGCGGTGGTGCCGCCCAGGACGGGGGTGCGTTCGAGGACGAGGACGCGTCGTCCGCCGTCGGCGGCCCGGCAGGCCGCGAGCAGTCCGGCTCCGCCGGAGCCGATCACTATCGTGTCGAAATCGCTGTCGTGCACGGAAGCCTGTTCCTCTTCCTGTGTTCCTCGGGACGCTGGGACGGGAGCGGACGCGCTCAGAGCAGTCGGCCGGGCTTGTAGTCCACCGCGTCCGGGTAGCGGGCCGCGACCTCGCCGATCTGCGCCACCACCGTCGTGACCTGGTCGGCGGCCGCGCCGGTGAAGCCGATCCGGTCGGCCAGGAGTTCGTCGAGCTGCGCCCGGTCGAGCGGGAAGCGCTCGTCGGCGGCGAGCCGGTCCAGCAGCAGGTTGTCCGCGCCGTCCGCCCGCATGGCGAGGGCGGAGCCGACCGCGTGCTCCTTGATGACTTCGTGGGCGCTCTCGCGTCCCACCCCCAGCCGGACCGCCGCCATCAGCATCTTGGTGGTGGCCAGGAAGGGCAGGTACCGCTCCAGCTCGGATTCGATCACGGACGGGAACACCTCGAACTCGTCCAGTACGGTCAGCAGGGTCTCCAGCATCCCGTCCAGGGCGAAGAAGGCGTCGGGCAGCGCGACCCGGCGGACCACCGAGCAGGACACGTCGCCCTCGTTCCACTGGTCGCCGGACAGCTCGGCGGCCATCGAGGCGAAGCCGCGCAGGACGATCATCAGACCGTTGATCCGCTCGCAGGAGCGGGAGTTCATCTTGTGCGGCATGGCGGAGGAGCCGACCTGGCCCTCGGCGAATCCCTCACTGACCAGTTCGTCGCCGGCCATCAGGCGGATCGAGCGGGCCAGCGAGGAGGGGCCCGCGGCCAGCTGCACCAGCAAGCTCAGCACCTCGTGGTCGAGGGAGCGCGGGTAGACCTGGCCCACGCTGGTGAAGCGGTGGGTGAAGCCGAGGTGGGCGGCGATCCGGTCCTCCAGCCCGGCGAGTGCGGCCCGGTCGCCGCCGAGCAGGTCCAGCATGTCCTGGGCGGTGCCCATCGGGCCCTTGATGCCGCGCATCGGATAGCGGGCGATCAGCTCCTCCAGCCTCCGGAAGGCTCCCAGCACCTCCTCCGCCACGGTGGCGAACCGCTTGCCGAGGGTGGTGCTCTGGGCGGCCACGTTGTGCGAGCGGCCGGCCATCACCAGGCCGGAGTGCTCCTGCGCCAGCCGGCCGAGCCGGGCGAGCAGCGCCACGCAGCGGTCGCGGACCAGGACCAGGCTGTCGCGGACCTGGAGCTGCTCGACGTTCTCGGTCAGGTCGCGGGAGGTCATGCCCTTGTGGATGTGCTCGTGGCCGGCGAGGGCGTTGAACTCCTCGATGCGGGCCTTGACGTCGTGCCGGGTGACCTGCTCGCGCCGGGCGATGGAGTCCAGGTCGATGGTGTCCAGGACCCGCTCGTAGTCGGGTATCACCCGGTCAGGGACGTCGATGCCGAGGTCGCGCTGGGCGGTCAGCACGGCCAGCCACAGCCGGCGTTCGAGCAGGATCTTGTGCTCGTGGGACCAGAGTCCGGTCATCTCCCGGGAGGCGTAGCGGGCGGCAAGGACGTCGGGGATGTTGGCGTTCATCGCACTCTTTCCGAAGCTCAGGACGGGCACGTGGTGCTGATTCCGTTGTTGTTGGCCTTGGTGAACCAGAAGTCCCTGATCAGGCCGCGGCGGTGGAGGTCCTCGGCCCAGGCGGCGGCCTCGTCGGTCCGCCGGGTGAAGGCGAAGCAGGCCGGGCCGGTCACGCTGAGCGCGATCGCGTCCACGGCGGGCGCCGCGCGCCCGGCCTCCAGCACGCTGGTGACGGCCTCGCTCTGGAAGGCGATCTGCGCCTGCTTGAAGTGGCCGGTGAAGGTGATCTCGTTCACGGCGGCGCAGAACGCCTCGTAGTCCTGTTCCAGCACGGCCGGGGCCAGGCCCATGAAGACGAGGTGGGAGGTGCGCCACGACTCCTCCGGCGGGATCGGGGTGACCCGCTGGAACCAGTCGAGTTCCTCCTGGCCGCCCAGGTGGCGGCCGTGGGTGAGCAGGACGAGCACCGGCCAGTCGGGGAAGTCGAGCCGCACCACCGGCCGGGGCGGGGCGACGTCCTGCGCGAACCGGCTGGGCCGCAGGTAGGTGTGCGGGGCCCCGGCGAACTGCGGCGGGTTGCGGTGCCCGCCGTCCACCAGGAATCCGCCGTGCTCGGCGAGCCCGGTGCTGGCCCCCGAGGTACGGCCGCGGCCCAGGGTGCGGGCGAGTTCCCGCAAGTCGGCCTCCTGGCCGCAGAGCCGCCCGTAAGCGTGGCCGATGGCGAGCAGGGTGCTGGTCTTCGAACCGAAGCCGCTGTGCTGGGGCAGTGGCCGGGTGACGGTCACCCGGACCGGCGGCCCGTCCCACAGCTTGCGCAGCGTCTCGACGGCCCGGGTCACCTCGCGGGTGGTCTCCTCGGCGGTACCGGTGACCTCGGTGACCCCGTCGGCGGCGGGCCGCACCTCGGCGGTGAGTCCGGGCCGGTCCACGGCCATGGCGGCGATGCCGTTGCGCCGCATCGAGGTGGCGTCGAGGCTGATCAGGGTGAAGCTCAGGCGGGCCGGGGCGGACACGCGTACGGCCGTCCCGTGTTCGGTGGGCGGTTCCAGCGCCACGGCGGTATCTCCTCGTCGGTGGTCGGTCAGAGCCCGGTCCGGTCGCCCAGGGCGGCGCCGGTGACCTCTCGGAACTCCCGTACGGCGGCGGACAGGCGGGCGCGCGCGGCGGCGTCCGGGCCGCTCCCGCCGGCCGGGCCGCTCACGCCGGCCGGGCCGGTCCACAGCGCGGTCAGCGCGGCGTAGACCTCGGAGGTCGCCGCCACCGCGGCGGCGTCCAGCGGCTCCGGACGAGGCCACCGGTCGCGGGGCAGGCCGTCCCTGATGTGCTGCTGGACGCGCTCGCGCAGGCCGGGGTGGAGGTAGCGCAGGAGTTCCTTGCAGACCGGTGCGCCGTCGTAGTAGAAGCGGTTCTCGTCGGGGGTGCCCGCGTGGTCGATGACGATCGGCTCGCCGTCCGCGCCGAAGCCGTACTCGGCCTTCCCGTCGACGAGTTCCAGGCCGAGGGCAGCGCAGTGGGCGGTGAGCACCGGGGCGAGCTGCCGGGTGAGCTTCTCGATCCGGGCGATGTCCTCCATCGGGATCCGGCCGACGGCCGCGGCCTCCTCGCGGGTGACGAAGCGGTCGGTCTCCTCGAACTTGGTGGTGAACTCGACCATGACCTCGGCCAGCCACGGGGAGCCGGGCTCGCGTCGCTCCGGCACCAGGGCGGCGTCGAGGCGGCCCGCCGCGACCCGGCGGTGCACCGAGGACTCCCGGGGCAGCGCGTTGCGGTAGACGACCTGGAGGGGGATCATCCCGCCCGGACCGGTCCGGGGCCGGGTGCCCTCGAAGTCGATGTCGAGGAGTTCGATCCGGATGGCGTTGTCGGAGACCTGCTCCACGAAGTGCGTGCCGATTCCGGCCTCGCGCATGAGGCCGAAGGACCGGACGGCCATGGCGCAGGAGGCCTTGCCCTTGCCGGGGATCTCATCGGGCATGACACCGAAGTCGAAGACGGAGTAGCGGTCCGTGAAGGTCAGGATGCCGTCGCCGGGCCGACCGTCGCGGGATGGGGTCAGTGTGTACAGATCCTTGGTGGACCAGCGCTTCATCGGCTCTTCTCTTCCTGGGGTGCGCCTGTGCGGGGAGCCTGCGGCGGCGAGGTGCTCACCCGGAGTTGAAGACGATCGAGGCTGCCCGGATGTGACAGCCGGCCGGCCCACGGCGCCGCCAGTCAGCCGCAGTCAGCCGCAGTCGGGAACGAACCCGAACACGCGTCCGTACAGCTCCAGTTCGATGTGCAGGGTGCGGGCCACCGTCTCGGCCTTCCGGAAGCCGTGCCCCTCCCCCTCGAAGGCCTCGTACGCGTGGTCCACGTCGCAGCCCGCCAGCCGCTCCAGCAGCCGCTCGGCCTGGCTCGGCGGGCAGATCGCGTCCTGGGTCCCCTGGAAGAGCACGAAGGGGGCCCGGATGCCGGTGGCTCCGTGCACCGGTGAGCGGCGGGCGTACTCCTCGCGGCTCTCCGGCCAGGGCCCGATCAGCGTCTCGGCGTACCGGGATTCGAAGTCGTGCGTGGTGCGCCGCCAGGTGTCCGCGTCCAGCACGGGGAAGTGGATGGCCGCGGCGCGGTACAAGTCCGGTTCGGCGATCAGCGAGGCGGCGGCGGTCCAGCCTCCCGCGCTCGCGCCCCGGATCGCGAGGCGGCGCGGGTCGGCGAGCCCTTCGGCGACCAGCCCACGGGCGGCCGTGGCGCAGTCCCGTACGTCCACCACGCCCCAGCCGCCGCGCAGCCGGTCCCGGTACTCCCGCCCGTAGCCGGTGGAGCCGCCGTACTGGACGTCCAGGATCCCGATGCCCCGGCTGGTGAAGTAGGCGATGTGCGGGTGCGGGGTCATGTGGGTGCGGTTGGTGGGGCCACCGTGCACCAGCACCACGTAGGGCGGGAGTTCGCCGTCCGGGCCCCGGTGGCGGGGGTGGTGGGGCGGGTAGACGTGGGCGTGCACCTCCTCGCCGCCGGGGCCGTGGTAGGTCCGCCGGAAAGGGGTGGGCCAGAGTTCGGCGTGCTCGCGGGAGGGCGGGCGCAGGACCTCCACCCGGCCGTCCTCGTCCTGCGGGTCCAGCAGCACCACCGTCGGCCGGTGTGCGGGGCCGGCCGCGACCGCGGCGATCCGCCGCCCGTCGGTGGCCGGCGAGTGCCACTCGGTGTACGGCCCGTCCGGGTCGAGTTCGCTCTGCTCGCCGTCGGGGGTGAGGAGGGCGGGACGGCGGCCGCCGGTGCCGTGCAGCACGGCCAGGCTGCCGTCGCGCAGCGGCAGGAACCAGCGGGAGCCGACGCGCCAGAGGGCTTCCGCGTACTCCCGCGGCGCGGGGCGCAGGGGGCGGGCCCGGCCGTCCGGCCCGATCTCGTGCAGGTTCCACCAGCCATCGGGGTCGGTGACGGCGAACAGCCGTTCCGTGCCGTCGGCGGCCCACTCCGCCTGGGCGACCGACTGGCCGGGGCCGCCAGCCACCCGGACCGCGGGCCCGAGCGAGCCCTCGGCGGAGATCTCGGCGACCATGAGGTCCGTACGGTCCCAGGGCATGTCCGGATGGTCCCAGCCCAGCCAGGCGACCCGGTCCCCGCGGGGCGCGATCCGCGGGCCGGTCAGGAACCGGTGCCCGGCGGCCAGCACCCGCACCGCCTCCGGGTCCTCGGCGGCGCTGCCGTCCAGCGGCAGGGCCACCAGCTCGCGGCGCACGTCGCGGGCGGCGCCGGGACCGGTGCCCGGCAGGGTCTCCCGTACGCACCACAGCTCCGCGCCCCGGACCGCGAAGTCCCCGTAACGGTGGACCCCGCCGGGCCCGGCGGGCGGGCTGAGCGGCACGGCCTGGATGCCGGGCTTCCACCGGTGGACGCGCTGGTCGGCCCAGTGGGTGAAGACGATGCCGTCGCCGGGCAGGCCGGACAGCGGCAGCCAGGGGCGGGCCCCGTACTCGTTGAACCGGCTCCGCACGTCCCAGCCGGCCGGCAGCACCTCCTGAGGGGCGCCGTCCGGCCCCCGCCGCATCAGGGCGTTGCGGCCGCCGTCGTGGGCCAGCGGCTCCGTCCACCACACCTCGTCGCCGACGAAGGCCGGCCACTCGGGCAGGGCGGCTCCGCGGGCCACGTCGCGGGCGCCGATCGCCGACCGCCAGGCTCCGTAGGGCGCTTCCTCCCGGGCGTCGGGCACGCTCTCCTCAGCTGGCACCGTCTTCTGAGCAGGCACGGTCTTCTCAGCAGGCACGGTCTTCTCACTCCTTGTGGGTCCACGGGCGCCGGCAAGCAGCAGTCCGACCAGTGCGCCGACCGCGTCCTCGTCGTTCGAGGGCAGGACGAGGTCCGCGGCGCGCCGCACTTCTTCGGGTGCGTTCGCGGGGGCGGCCCCCACTCCGGCCAGCCTCAGCATGGACAGGTCGTTGAGCCCGTCCCCGACGGCCACCGCCTCGGCCGGGTCCACACCGAGCTCGGCGCAGAGCCACCGCAGGGCCTCGGACTTGCCGGTGCCGGGCGGGACCAGCTCGACGAACTCACCGCCCGAGGCGGTGGCCACCGCGCCCGGGCCGACCGCGCGCTGGACCTCGGCCACGACGGCCGGACCGCAGTGGGTTCCGGTGTGGACGAGCAACTTCGGCACCCGGTCCGGCAGGCCACGCAGGTCGGGCACATCTGCGGAGGGGCAGTGGGTGACGTGCTTCCAGTGCGTGGTGGCGTCGCGTGGGAAGGGGTCGAGGGTGACCGTACGGTCCACCAGGTCCAGCGCACAGGACCAGTGCGGCGAGGCCGCGTGGACGGCGTCGAGGATCCGTACGACCCGGCCGGGGGCGAAGCCGAGCACCCGGCGGGGCCGGGCGGCGCCGGGCGGGTGGATCACCGCCCCGTTGCTGTACGCCCAGTAGGCCGAGTCCGGTATCCGGCTGGTCACCGCGGCGGCCACATCACGGCCCGGCCGGGCGGTGATGACGGCGAGGGCGAGTCCGGCGTCGCGGGCCCGGAACAGCGCGGCGGAAACCGGTGCGGTGATCCGGCCGCGCGAGTCCAGCAGGGTTCCGTCGAGGTCGCAGGCGAGCAGCCGGGGCCGGCGGCCGCCGCCCGGTGCCGGGTTCACCTGCCCGCCGGCGCGGTGGCGGCCCGGTGCGCCGAGGTCTTGCGCAGCCGGTGGCACAGCAGCAGGAAGCCGACTCCGAGCAGGGCGCAGAGCGCGGTCGAACCGGCCGCCGGTCCCGGACCGCCCGTTTCCAGGACCAGCCCGGCGAGCGCGGAGCCGAGGGCCGTTCCCGTGGTGAGCAAGGTGATCAGCCAGGCGAAGGCCTCGGTGACGGTGCCCTGGGGTGCGAGGGCGTCCACCAGGGTGAAGGACACCACCAGCAGGGGCGACAGGAAGAACCCGGTGGACAGGCAGACCAGGGCCATCGGTACCGGCGGGGCCATCAGGGCCACCAGCGCGTAGGTGACGGTGAGGCCGGCGCCGAAGATCACCGCCTGGGCGGTCGGCGCCAGGCTCCACCGACCGCGCCCGTACACCACGGCGCCGGCGAGCGCCCCGCACGCGGACAGCGCGAGCAGGGTCCCGGCCCCGCCGGGGAGCGGGTGCCGTTCGGCGTAGGCCACGGCAACGATGTTCAGGCCGCCGATGGCCGCCCCGGCTCCGGCGAGCCCGAGGAAGAGCAGGACCAGCGCGCGGCTGCGCAGCGGGCCGAGCCACTCGCCGGTGCCGGGGGTCCCCCGCCATTGCCGGGAGGGTCGCGAGGTCGCCATCACGAGGGCCCCGCCGAGGCAGAGGGCGGCGGACAGCACCACAGCGGCCTCGGGCGGGCCGAGGGCCACGGTGCCGGAGACGAGCAGCGGGCCTCCGATGAAGACCAGTTCCTGGGCGGCGGCGTCCAAGGAGTAGGCCCGCTGGAGATTCTCCTGGCCGACGAGGACCGGCCACAGCGCGCGCAGGCAGGGTTCCAGGGGCGGGGTGGCCGCCCCGGCCAGGACGGCGCCGGCGAGTACCACGGGCCGGGAGGACGGCGCGAGGGCGATCAGCAGGGTGCCGCAGCTGGACAGCACGGCGCTGACGACGAGGACGTACGTCTGCCCCCAGCGGTCCACCATGCGGCCGAGCGCCGGTCCCCCGACGGCTCCTGCCACGGCGAACACCGCCGTGGCCACGCCGACGAAGCGGAAGTCCGCGTCGTGGGCGCGCAGGGTGAGGGTCATGGCGAGGGCCGTCATGGCGGTGGGCAGCCGTCCGATCAGCGCGCCGCCGAGGGCGTGCGGAACGGACGGCCGGCGCAGAAGTGCCGCGTAACTCACGTGCTGTTCTCCTGGTCGGGGTTTCCCGCTCGGGGGATCACCGGGCGGGGATCACCGGTCGGGGGACTACCGGTCGGCGGACTCCGGGGACTGCCGGACGGGGACGTGCCGGACCGGGAACCGCCGGTCGCAGACCTGGCTGAGGAACCGCAGCGAGAGGCCCGTCACTGCCTCGCGGCGGACCCGCAGTTCGATCTCCGCCAGGCCCGACCGGTACCGCTCGGCCCGGTCCCCGCTGAGCGGGATCCAGAGCCAGCCGCTGTCGAGCCAGGCGAAGCCCACGTTTTCCTCGCCGCGGGCGGTGGGGATGGCCGGGGCGACGCCTTCCGGAATGTCCGGCACGTCCACCCTGCACACTCCGCCGTCGGGAGCGAAGCCCACCGAGGCCGTCGCCCGGAAGCCTATGGGGGTGTCGCCGGCCGGTCCGGACGGCGGGAACCGGACATCCGCGGGGTCCCCGGTGGGGGACCGTGCAGCCTCCAGTGCTCCGGATTCCGCATTCCATTCGGTGATGAAGCTCTGTGGCGCCATCTCAACGCTCCCTTCGGGGTCATCAGGGGACCTAGGGGGTGTTTCTCGGATCTCCGCGGCGTCGCGAGCCCTGGCACGCACCAGACCCCGCTCCTTCTCCCACGGAGATCCGAGAAACACCCCCTAGGTCACTCACACGTGCTGGAGCCGCTCGAATCCGACCGCGGGCGGGGTGCCGAGGCGCGCCGGCCGCAGTTCGACCTCGCCGAGGACGGTGTCGGCGGGGGCGGCGACCACCCAGGACACCACCGAGGCCACCGATTCGACGCTCATCTTGAGCTCGGAGAAATCGTCGTCGAAATTGCGGATGGCGCCGGGATTGAGCAGGGTGGTCCGGACACCGTTCGGGCGTTCCTCCATCAGCAGCACCTCGGCCACCGATTTCAGGGCCGCCTTGGTCGCGCAGTACGCCATTCCGCCCTCGAACGGCCGGTCCCCGGCGTGCGAGCCCATCAGGACGATGTGCCCGCCGGCCGCCCTCAGCGCGGGCAGCGCCGCCTGGATGACGCGGACGTTGGCGGTGAGGTTCACCGCCAACGCCTCGTCCCACACCTCCGGGACGAGCTCCTCGACCCGGCCTAGTCCGCGGGTCACCGCGTTCAGGACCAGCAGGTCCAGCGCGGACACGTCGGCCAGGACCGCGCGGGCCGCCTCGAACGCCGCCTGCGAGTCGGCGAGATCGGCCGTGACCGGGTCCCGGTGGTCCGCACAGGAACTCCGGTTGAGGCAGCGGACGGTGAAGCCGTCGGCCGTGAGGCGGTGGCGGATGGCCCGCCCGGTCCCCCGGTTCGCGCCCGTCACGAGCGCCAGTCGCCGCTCAGCCACGGGTGATGATCCGCATCAGTTCGGTCCAGCGCTTGATGATCTCGTCGCCCGAGAGGCCCTGGCGGAACAGGTCCTTGTCGTAGCACTCGCCCGCGGCCGAGCGCAGCCGCATGCAGTCGGGCGATATTTCGGAGTTGATCACCAGTCCGCGCTCCGCGTCGGGCGCGATGATCAGGCAGAAGTCCCAGAGTTCGAGGGGCTCAAGAAGGCCGCGGAGGACGGTGTTGCAGTGCTGCGCGGCGGCCCGGTAGGCGTCCACGTCGAGGCCGAGCAGCCGGAGGTAGTCCTCGCCGATCGGCTGGTCTTCAGGGTCGGTCCGGTAGTCGAACTTGACCACGGGGCGGTCGAGCACCTGGCCCTCGGTGAACAGCCCCGGGTACTTGCGGATGGTGGAGCCGGTGGCCCTGTTCTTGACGATGACCTCGAAGGGCGTGGACGGTCGGTAGTCGGCCAGGTAGGTGAGCGGTCCGGTGCGCTCGCGGAAGACCGTGTGCACTCCCTCGGCCGCCAGCCGACCGGAGACGTGCTCGAAGAAGTCCAGGCGCAACTCGGCCGTGCCGTCGATCAGTTCGTTGCGGTTGAACGTGAAGCTGCTCAACGAGGGGATCAGTTCGACCAGGCAGGTGTCCTCGTCGACGAGCCAGACCTTCTTGCTGCGTCCCGAGACGTCGGGCGTCCTGGACATCACATCCGTCACATCGGAATGCACGCCTCACATCCATTCTGGTTCGTCGGGCGAACCCATGGGAAGGGAAAGACGGCAGCCCCGTCCACGGGGAAGCCGTATCGAAACGTTCAACTCCGGGCCGCGTGACAGATCGGGACAGCACGCCTGGCCGAGGGAGGACTCGCTCGCGATACACGTGAGTGAAGGAAAATTGGCCGCGCCCCGCATGGGGTCCGGGCCTCACCGAATCGCACCCTAGTCGGGCCGTTGAGTGATCGTCAACAGCCCGACCGGGTGTGATCAGAGTTATTCAGCGTGGCTCGACGCGGCCCTGCATGGCCGGAATCGACCGGTTACGCGGCGACGGCGACCCGCAGCCTGCGGCGGCCCGCGAACAGCAGCAGCACCGTGACACAGACGCCCAGCGCCCCGCAGGCGGCCCCCCAGTGCTCGCCGGCGCCCTCAAGCACCACGCCGGTGATCGCGGAACCCAGCGAGGTGCCCGAGGCGAAGAGGGTGATCAGCCAGGCGAAGGCCTCGGTGGTGGTGCCGGCCGGGGCCAGCTCGCCCACCAGCATGAAGGTGGTGACCAGCAGCGGCGCCAGGAACAGCCCGGTCAGCACCATCAGCGGGCCCATCAGCGAGGCCGGGGGCAACAGGATCAGCAGGGTGTAACCGACCAGCAGGCACAGGGCCAGCGCCAGGGCCCGCCGCGGCAGCGGAGCCGTCCACCGCCGGGCCCCGTAGACCAGTACGCCGATCAGCGAGCCGGCGGCGTGCAGCGCGAGCAGTCCGGGCGCGCCGCCGGGGAACGAGCGCTGCTCCGCGTAGTGGACGACGAGGATGTTGAGGGTGCCGATGGCGAAGCCGACCCCGGCCAGGCAGACGAGCAGCAGGACCAGCCCGCGTTCGCGGAGCGGCCCTAGCCAGTCGGTGGAGCGGGCGGCGGTCCGCCACCGGCGGGAGGGGCGGGAGGTGGCCACCACCAGCACGCCGGCGATGCCGAGGACGGCCTGGGCCCACAGCACGGCGGTGGGCGAGGCCACCGCCACGGTCCCGGCCACCACCAGGGGGCCGGCGACGAACACCATTTCCTGGGCGCTGGAGTCCAGGGCGTAGGCGGACTCCAGGTCGTCGGAGGGGACGAGATCCGGCCATAGGGCGCGCAGGCAGGGCTCCAGCGGGGGCGTCGCCGCGCCGGCCACGGCAGCACCGAGGAGCACCAGCGCCCGATGGTCAGGGGCGACGGCGACCGTGATGAAGCCGGCCGCCGCGAGCAGCGCCGTGAGCAGAAGGACCAGGGTCTGGCCGCGCCGGTCCACCAGTCTCCCCAGCAGTGGGGCCCCCACGGCGGCGGAGATGGCGAAGGTGCCCGCCGCCAGGCCGACGAAGCCGTACGGGGCCCCCGCGTCCCGCAGCGCGAGCGGCACGGCCAGGGCGGCCATCGCGGACGGCAGCCGGCCCACCCAGCTGCCGGTGAGCAGCCGGAACACCGACGGGCGCCGAAGTATGTGTAAGTAGGGCATGTGCGGTCCCTTTCAGGGTGCCGGAGCCGGCGGAAGGGCTTCGGCGATGAGCTGGGCGAGGTGGGTACCCCGGCGGTCGGTCCGCTGGGCGATCTGGGTCCGGCAGCTGAACCCGTCGGCCAGCACATGGGTGTCGGGGCCGGCGGACCGTACGGCGGGCAGCAGTCCCTGCTCGCCCACGGCCACGGAAACCTCGTAGTGGCCGCGCTCGAAACCGAAGTTTCCGGCCAGTCCGCAGCAGCCGGAGTCGACCACCGTGTTGTCCACGCCCATCCGGCGCAGCAGGGCGGTGTCGGCGCCGAAGCCGGAGGTGGCGTACTGGTGGCAGTGCGTCTGGCTGAGGGAGCGGAGGCGGACCTCGGGGGGCTCCCAGTCGGGGGCTCGCCGGACCAGCAGTTCGGCGAGGGTCAGGGTGGCTTCGGCCAGCCCCTTCGCGTCCTCGTCCCGGCCGAGCAGTTCGGGCAGGTCCGAGCGGAGGGCGGCGGTGCAGCTGGGCTCCAGGCCGACGACGGGCACGCCCGCGCGGACGGCGGGGGCGAGCGCGGCAGTGGCGCGCCGGGCGATCCGCCGGGCGATCCCGAGCTGCCCGGTGGTGATCCAGGTGAGACCGCAGCACTGGGTGCCGTCGGGCACCTGGACGACGAACCCGGCGTCCTCCAGGACGACCACCCCGGCTTGGAGGACTTCCGGGGAGAAGTGGTTGTTGAACGAGTCCACCCACAGCATCACCGGCCCGCGGTGCCCGTCACCTCGGGGGCTCCGTCCCCGGAACCAGGAGAGGAAGGTGGGGTCCGCGAACCGCGGCAGGGTGCGCTGGTCGGCGATCCCGCCGAGGCGTTTGACCAGCGGGGCGAGCCGGGAGCCCAGGACGGCGTTGACCAGGCCCGGCGCCCGGGAGGCCGCCCGGGACAGCAGGGGCAGCCAGCCCATGGTGTAGTGCGAGGCCGGCCGGATCCGTCCCTTGTAGTGGTGGTGCAGGAACTCCGACTTGTAGGTGGCCACGTCGACGCCGACCGGGCAGTCGGTACTGCACCCCTTGCAGGACAGGCAGAGGTCGAGGACGTCCCGTACCTCGGTGGACCGCCAGCCGTCGGTGATGACCTCGCCCTGGGTCATCTCGTACAGCAGCCGGGCACGGCCGCGTGTGGAGTCCTTCTCGTCCCCGGTGACCCGGAAGCTGGGACACATGACCCCGGTGCCGTGGGCGGCCGAGGCGCGGCACTTGCCGACGCCGACGCACCGGCGGGTGGCCTTCGCGAAGTCCCCGTCGTCGGCGTCGTAGGCGAAGACGGTGGCCAGCGGGAGGGTGGTGCGGTGCGGGCTCACCCGCAGGTTCCCGTCGACCGGCAGCGGTCGGACGATGATCCCCGGGTTCAGGCCGTTGTCCGGGTCCCAGATGTCCTTGAACCGCTCGAACAGCCCCATGGCCGCCGCGGAGTACATGACGGGGAGGAACTCGGAACGGGCCTGCCCGTCGCCGTGCTCCCCGGACAGCGAGCCGCCGTGCTCGGCGATCAGCCGGGCCACGTCCGCGCCGAAGGCCCGGAAGACGGCGGCACCCTCCTCGCTCGTGAAGTCGAAGTCGATCCGTACGTGCAGGCAGCCCTCGCCGAAGTGCCCGTAGACGGCTCCCGCGAGACCGTGCCGCTCCATGAGCGACCCGAACTCCCTCAGGTACGAGCCGAGTCGACCGGGCGGGACCGCCGAGTCCTCCCATCCGGGCCAGGCCTCCGACCCGTCGGCCCGGCGGGTGGCCAGCCCGGCGCCGTCCTCCCGGATCCGCCACAGCCGGCGTGCGTCGGCCGGATCGCCGACGACCCGCCCCCCGCTGAAGCCGGCGGCCTTCCGCGCGGCCTCCAGGAGCTCCTCGGCCCGTGCGGCCAACTCGTCGGGCTCGCCGCCGAGTTCGGCGAAGAGCCAGGCGCGCCCGGCTGGCAGGGTGTCGATGGCGGCGCGGGTCTCGGGCCGGGTCACCACGTCGGTCAGTGCCTGGTCGAGCCCCTCCAGCGCCAGCGGCTGGTGACCGAGTAGCGCAACCACGGCCTCCGCCGCCATGTAGGCGTCCTCGAATCCGAGGACCACCAGCGTCCGCGCGGGTGGCGGCGCGATCAGCCGGACCGTGGCGGAGAGCACCAGTCCCAGCGTGCCCTCACTTCCGACGAAGGCCCGGGCGAGGTTGAACCGGCGCTCCGGCAGCAGGTGTTCCAGCGCGTAGCCGGACACCTGCCGGGGGAACCTGCCGAACTCGGTGCGCAGCGTGGCGAGGTTGTCCCGGGCGAGGGCGTGCAAGGCCCCGATGAGCCTGGCCCGGTCGTCGCCCACGGCGACCGCCCGGTCGATCTCCTCCTGGCTCATCTCGCCGAGCCGGACGACGGTGCCGCGGTAGGTGACGACCTCCAGCTCGTCCACGTTGTCCGAGGTGCGGCCCCATGCGAGGGAGTGGGTGCCGCAGGCGTTGTTCCCGATCATGCCGCCCAGGGTGCAGCGGCTGTGGGTGGACGGGTCGGCGCCGAAGAGCAGGTTGTGTCCGGCCGCGGCGGCCTGGAGGTCGTCCAGCACGATGCCGGGCTGCACGGTGGCCCTACGGGCCTGCGGGTCCAGGTCGAGCAGCCGGTTGAAGAAGCGGGAGAAGTCGAGCACCACGCCCGCGCCGACCGCCTGGCCGGAGGTGCTGGTCCCGGCGCCGCGCGCGGTGACGGGCACGCCCAGCCCCCGGCACGCCGCGAGCGCGTTGAGGACGTGCCCACGCTCGCGGGGAAAGACGACGGCCAGCGGGATCTGCCGGTAGTTGGAGGCATCGGCGGAGTACTGCGCCCGGACGCCCGTGTCGCCGGCCACCTCCCCGCAGTCCGCCTCGGTCAACGCCTGGGCCACGGCCGCCGCGCCAGGAACCATGGAGTCCCGCAAAGTCGCCGCCACCCGTGCCCCTATTCGGCCAGCAGTACGGGCAGAGCACCGCCCTTGGCGAGCCGCTCCAGCTCGTCGAGAGCAGCGAGGGCTTGCCGGGCCGCCTCCGGGTCACTTTCGGCGAGCCCGCTCGCCGCGAACTCGTCCTCGTCCAGCCGCAGTACCTCGGCTCCGTCCGCGGAGACCCACAGGTCGAGATCGAGGTCCTCGATCACGATCTGGGCCGGCTCCGCTCCCGCGTCCCGGACTGCGGCGGGCCGGGTGATGTCGCAGTACCACCCCTTCAACACCCCCGCGCCGTCGCGCACCTCCTTGACGGCGTACCAGCGGTCCCTCCAGTAGTACTCGGTGAACTCATCACCGGGCTCGAACCGCACGAACCCGAAGTCCCGCACCCCGGGCGCCGACCAGGGCGCGATCACCGACACCCGGGAGCCGTCGTCTCCCAGCAGCTCCGCCTGGTAACGGATCTTGACCCGACCGGCCTTGGTCAACACCACGTCCATGAGCTTCCGCACCTTGGCTGCCCCCGTTCTCGGTTCCGCACCTCCGTGTCGCACGATGATCGTATCGAAACCGGGGTCGCGGCAGGCGGTCATCAGACCACAGCCGGCGCGGTAACTGCCGGGTCAGCGTCACTTTTCCGCCGGTCGCGGCGTCCTCGCACAGCGGTACGGGCGGAGGGCGCCGGGACAGGCCGCAGGTCTGCTGGCGGGACTGAAAAATTCAGGCCAATACTCAGGCCGATGGAGCGTCGCGATGGGCAACACCCGGGTGGCAGTGTCCCGGGACGCACGCTCGGGCCGATCGAAACGCACAACGCTGCCGGGGTGACCGCCAGCATCGCCGAGCAGCGGCAGCACTCCGAGGAGAACCGAAGCGGGGCCGGAGGCGGGTCTTTGAAGCTCAGCCCGTGTACGGGTGTCGAGAACGGGCCCCTGCCCGGGGCCTGCCCCGCGTCGCCGCGCGCCGGCCGGGGCGAAGCCGTCCGACGCGGCCGCGGCGCTCCGGGCACCGGCCGAGCTCACCCCCGTGAAGCTCGACCCGACCCGACCCGACCCGGCCGGCCCCGCCGTCACCCCCCCTCGACACTCCAGTGGCGCCGGAGCGTTGGTAACGTACACCAGAGTGGCCACCCGGCGTCAACCAAAGTGTTGCCGGCGTCGGCCTGAAGGGCTTTGAGAAACACTGTGGTGGGCAGAGACTCGCCATCACGCCAAGGAGGTCGTGTACGTGGAGGATGACCAGTCGCCCAGCTTCGCCCAACTCCTGGACCACCTCTTCCGCGAGGTGCACCCCCCTTCCCGGGGCCCCTACACCTACGCGGAGGTCGCCGAGGGAATCCGCAAGGCCGCGACCGGAGAGGGGCGCGGGGTGACGGCGAGCGCCATCCAGCAACTGCGCACCGGCGCCAAGCGGAACCCGACGCGACACACCATCAAGGCCCTGGCCGACTTCTTCGGCGTACCGGCGGGCTACTTCGTCGACAGCGCGGCGGCCGAACGCACCAAGGCGGAGATCGGCCTCCTCGCCGCCATGCGCGATCAAGACGTGCGCAAGGTGGCCCTGCGCGCCAACGGCCTGAGCGTCGACAGCCTGAAGATGCTGTCCACCGTGATCGAACAGGCCCGCAAACTCGAAGGGCTCACCACCGAGGACCCCGCGCAGGACCTCAACCTGGACGACTGAACCGCGCACCGGGCGGCGATCGCGCGGTCCCCGCCCCGACACGACACCCCCCTGGCCGATCATCGGCAGGGGGCATCAGCCGTTTCCCGGAACAGGCCCGGCATCCCGGGCCGCGGCACCTGCGCGGCGACACCCCGCCCGCACCGCGTCGTCGCGAACATGTCAGCATGGGGCGCGCATGCCGGGCCTCCACGGAGGGGCTCGCAACGGCCGACCACCCCCGACCGTCGTCACCAGAGTGAGGACATGGACTTCGAGCAGCTTCGCGCCGCGCGTGAGGCACGCGTCGAGGCGCTTCGGCTCCCGCACCGCTTCAGCACCCGCGACCTCCGCGACGCCGTGGCCGAACAACGCGGACGCCCCATCGTCCTGCGCCCGCTGAGCACCCTGGGCGCCATGGACGCTCCGTGCGGCATCCGCCTGGAGACCCCGGACGCCGACCTGTTGTTCTACGAGGAGGCCACCTCCCCCCTCCACCAGAACCACATCCTCGCCCACGAGATCAGCCACATCATCTGCGACCACCCCGGCAGCCTGGAGCTGGACCAGGACACCCTGCGCGCGATCGGTTTCAACCGCACCCTCGTCCAGCGCATGTCCGGCCGGACCAGCTACACCAGCGAGGACGAACGCGAGGCCGAGGTGATGGCCAGCGTGATCCGACAACTCATGTACCGGGGACGCGAAGGCCCGTCGAGCCGGCCCACCAGCGGGGCCGAGAGCTGGGACGCGCTGTTCGCCAGGCCACAAAGGAAGAAGCGCCACCGGAAATGATCAACATCCTCTTCACGGGCACGGCCGTCGTGCTGCTGTGCTTCGCCGCCTACTGGGTGCGGGGACGCGGCGGACACCGCCCCACGGGCACCTGGGCGATGGCGGCGCTGCTGACCTCGTTCGCCTTCGCCTTCGCCTCCTACGCCCCCGCCGTGGAGCGCGCGGTCGAATCGGTGGTCCCCCACGTCGCCCGGCTCCTCAGCAACACCTTCACCCTGACGGCGGCCACCGCGGTCCTCGCCTTCCTCTTCCAGCTCAATCTGGACCGAGAGCGGGCCCACCGGCAGATCCGACTGCGCCTCATCGCCCTCGCGATCTCCGTCGCCGGCATGACCGCCTTCTTCGTCGCCGAACAACTCACGGGACGAAACCCGGTGTTGTACGCGTGCTACGTGCTGATCTACATCTCCTACCTGGGGTACACGGCCAAGGACTTCCTGCTGCAGACCTGGTCCCAGTCCAAGCGCTCGACCCGCCGCAGCCAGCGCTGGGGCCTGCGCACGACCTCGGTCGGCTGTGGCTTCGCCCTCGTCTACGCCGCGTACAAGGTCTTCGCCCTGGTCTCCATCGGCCTCGGTCTGGGGCTCGTTCCCGACCAGGCCCGGTGCTCGACGCCGCTGACCCCCTTCCGCTGCGCGTTCAGCGTGACCGCGCCCGCCGTCGCCGTGCTCCTCATCACCTTCGGACTCACCCTCCCCGCCCTGCTGTGGCCGCTCAGCCAACTGCGCCGGCGTCGCTGGGAACGGAACTCGTTCACCGAGCTGGAGCCGCTGTGGCGGGAGGTCACCTCAGCGGTCCCCGAGGTCGTGCTCGACCCGGGGAACACCGGGGCCGACACCCACGACCTCGACTTCCACCTACACCGCCGGGTCATCGAGATCAACGACTGCGTGCTGGCCCTGCGCCGGTACCGTCAAGCGTCGGTACGGGACACCGCGGCCGCCGAGGTCGCCCGCCGGGGCACGGCCGGCACCCCCGAGGGCGACGCCGAGGTGGAGGCGGCGGTCCTCGCCGCGGCCGTCGCCGCGAAGCACGCCGGAGTCGTCCCCGAGGGCGACGAGGCGCCAACCGCCACTGGCACCGCCTCCCGCAAGGGCGACCTCCAGGCGGAGACCGCGTGGCTGCTGCTCGTGGCGGACGCCTACGCGCGGCGCCCGGCACCCGCCAACGCGGGCGCGGCCTCGTGACCGCCCCGCGGCAGGACCCCCTGCGCGACCCCCGCTTCTTCGCCGACCCCTACCCCACCTACGACCGGATGCGCGAAGGCTGCCCGGTCCAGCGGGTCCCCACCGGCTCCGGCGGACACCACGCGTACCTGATCACCGGCCACCTTGAGGCCCGCGAGGCGTTCACCGACCCCCGCCTGTCCAAGGACACGGCCCGCTTCTTCGCCGGCCGGCCCTCGAACCGCGATCTGCACCCGGCGATCTCCCGCAACATGCTGGCGAGCGACCCGCCCGTGCACACCCGCCACCGGCGGGTGGCGACCCGGCTGTTCACGACCGGCCGCGTCCGGGAACTACGCCCCTTCATCACCCGGGTCGTGGACGACCTCATGACCGCGTGGCAACCGGGCACTGAAGTCGACCTGGTGGCAGATCTGGCGGCGCCCCTGCCGGTCACCGTGGTCTGCGAGCTGCTCGGCGTACCGGAAGCCGACCGGGCCGCGCTCGCCGCCTGGTCCCACGACCTCTTCGACGCGACCGACACCGCTCGCATCGACGCCGCCTCGCACCACATCGGCGACTACCTCACCCACATGACCGACACGGCCCGGGCGAACCTCGCGGACGGCCCGCTCCACTCCCTCCTGCGCGACTGCGACGAGGGCGGCCTCAGCCGGGACGAGACCGTCTCCCTGGCCGCCCTCCTCCTGGTCGCCGGGCACGAGACCACCACCCACTTCATCGGCAACGCCGTCCTGGCCCTGCTCCGGCACCCGGAGGCGTTCGACCGCCTGCGCCGGGACCCGGACCTGATCCCCGGCGCCCTGGACGAACTGCTCCGCTTCGACTCCCCGGTGAGCGTCGCCACCTTCCGTCACAGCACGGAGGACCTGCGCGTCGGCAAGGTCGACATCCCGGCGGGCTTCCCGGTGCTCATCGCCCCCGGGGCCGCGAACCGCGACCCGGCGGCGTTCCCCGACCCGCACCGCCTCGACCTCGACCGCGACGCCGGCGGCCACCTCTCCTTCGGCCACGGCATCCACCGCTGCCCGGGCGCCCCCCTGGCCCGGGCCGAGGCCGAAATCGCCCTCCGCGCCCTGTTGACCCGCTTCCCGAACACGCGCCTGGCCATCCCTGCGGAGTCCCTGACCTGGCGCCGAACCCGCCTGACCCGCGGCCTGACCACCCTCCCCCTCACCCTGGCGTGACCTCGGCGGTCACGCCAGGCGCGCCCGGCTGACTCCTGGTTGTGCGGAGTCCTGTCCGGCTCCCCGTCCGGGATGGTGGTGCCGAGCGTCGCGACTACTGGCACGGGCAGGACGGCGATCACGGTCACGAGCCGGGCGCAGGATCCGCGCGTTCACCCTGTTCCGGCAAAGCCGATCTTCCCGGCCTCCGCCGACCCCGGAGGCCGGCCGCGTCGTCACTGGGGCGCTGAACCGGCACGTGGGCGCGGTGGTTCGAAGAGGGGTACGCGCGTGTGGCCGGCCGGAGCGCGCGGGGCGGCCGCTTCATCGGGGCCCAGCAGGCCGCTCAGGGTCTCGGCGGCGCTTACGGCAGCGTCGCCACAGCAGTTGTTGAACAGGACGTGCAGCTGGTCGACCCGGTCCGCCAAAGAGCGCAGGCGCGGAAGCCACCCGCGCAGCTCCTCCCGGGTGTACGCGTGACGGAAGCGGTCCTCCTTGCTGCCGGTCCCCCATGCTGCGCTGCGGCCGTGGAAGCGGACGATTCCGAGCTCCGAGGACGTGACCGGTGTGACCGGGGGCATCGAGGTGGGCAGCCCTTGCGCCGTGTCCACAGCCACCGCCGTGGCGTCCAGGTCCCGCAACAGGGCGGCGGTGCGTTCCCGTCGGTCCTCGTGCCACCAGCCGGGGTGGCGGAACTCCACGGCCATCGGCCACCGCGAGATCCGCTTCCTCGTGCGGTGCAGCACGGTCTCCGCCCGCGCGCCGGGCGTGAATCCGGGCGGGAACTGGAACAGTACGGCACCCAGCCGGCCGGCTTCCTCCAGCGGCCGCAGGGCGGCGCCGAAACGGTGCCATACCTCGTCGAGGAGTTCCGGGTCCCCGGCGTCGTAGCCGCGGAGGTCGGCGGGCAGGGCGGCCTTGCGGGTCGGGTGGCCGGTGAGGAGGGAGAACGCTTTGACGTCGAAGCGGAAGCCCGGCGGGGTGCGTTCGGCCCAGAGCATGCTGTTGCGCACACTGGGGAGGGCGTAGTAGCCGGCGTCGACCTCCACGACGGGGAACCGTTCGGCGTAGTGTCGCAGGCGCCCCTCCGGGTCGCGCCGCCCGGGCGGGTACCATCCGCTGCCCACAAGGGCCTTGTCCGTCCAGGAACACGTCCCGATCAACATCTCGCCCATTACGGCCGTCCTTTCTCCCCGGCCCCGTCTACCCCGGAACGCCGTCAACCCCCGGGCCTTCCCGCACCCGTTCCCCGGCGACGCCCCGAAGCTGCTTTCACGGACGCGGCACGCGTCTGAACCCCACCATGACCGTCGTCCTCTCCACTGAGGCCGATGCGTAGGCCCCTGACGCGCCGGCGGCCGATGAGCGCCGCCCGCTCCGCTGCCGGTCAAGCGGTGGCGGGCGGGTTGAGCAGGGTCAGGACACGGCTGGCGAGGTCGTTGATGCTGGCGGCGTTGATGACTTCCAAGACGGGAATCTCACAGGCCAGTTCACGCTGGAGGGCGACGACCAGTTCGGTGGCCATCAGCGAGTCCATGCCGAAGGCGTCCAGGGGGCAGGTGCGGTCCACCCGCTCTGGGACGTGGTGGGTGACGCGGGCGATGAGGCGGACGAGGATGTCGGCGACGGTGGCGTGCCGAGTCTGCGGGTCGCCGCAGGCCAGGGACCGCCGCAGGTCGGCGCCTTCCTGGTCGCCGGCTTCCTCGGGGGGCAGGAGCGCTGCGAACCTGGGGGCGCGCAGGGTGGGCAGCAGGGTGACCATGCGGGGGAAGTCGAAGTGGCCGACCTGTACGACCGCCGCATCGGCGTCGGCGTCGGTGGCGCGGGTCATGAGGTCTTCGAGCGCGGTGAAGATCTGGTCGGAGGACAGGGGGCCGAGACCCATGCGTTCCAAGGTGTCGGTGTAGTGCGCCTCGACGGCGGTGCCGATCTCGCCGATCAGTCCCCAGCCGACGGCCAGAGCGGGCAGGGCGGCTGCCCGGCGGGCGCGGACGAGTCCTTCCATGGCGAGGTTGGCAGCGGCGTAGGCGGCCTGGGCACGGTGGCCGACGGTGGCGGAGATGGAGGAGTTCAGGACGAAGAACTCCAGGTCGGCCTTGCGGGTGAGACGGTCCAGGACGGCCGCCCCGCTGAGTTTCGGCGCGAGGACCGTCCTGATGGCTTCGTCGCTCAGGTCGGTCAGCAGCCGGTCCTCCAAGGTCATGGCGGAATGGACGACGCCGCGCAGAGGTCGTCCGGTCCCGTCGATCTCCTCCAGCACGGCGCCGAGAGCGATGGGATCGGCCGCGTCGGCGGCGTAGGCGGTGGTGGTGGCTCCGTGACGTGCCAGATCGGCGATCAGTTCGGCCGCGCCGGGCGTGGCGGGGCCGCGGCGGCTCACCAGGGCCAGGTGGCGGGCGCCGCGGGCGGCGAGGAAGCGGGCGGTGGCGGCCCCGAGTCCGGTGAGGCCGCCGGTGATCAGGTACGTGGCATCCGGATCGCAGGCGAGGCGCCCGGGGGTCGGGGCCAGGTACGGCGGGGACTCCAGCGACAGGACGACCTTGCCGATGTGCCGGGAGTGCCGCAGCAGGGTGAAGGCCTCCATGGCCTGGTCGGCGGGGAACACCTGGTGCGGCAGCGGCTGGTAGGCGCCCTCGTGGACGCGGCGGACGAGTGCGGCGAAGTGTCGGCTCGCCAGCTGCGGCTGCCGGGTGAACATCTGGTGGGCGTCCACCGCGTGCAGGGACAGGTTGTTGCGGAAGGGCCGCAAGGGGAGGCGCCCGCCGCTGTGGATGTCGCGTTTGCCCAGCTCGATACAGCGTCCGCCGGGCCGCAGGATGTCGAGGTTGCGCGCGATGGCCTCGCCCGCGAGGGAGTTGAGGACGACGTCGACACCCTGGCCGCCGGTCAGCTCCATCACCTGGTCGGCGAACGCGAGCGTGCGGGAGTCCAGCACGTGGTCGGCGCCCAGCAGGGTCAGCAGATCCCGTTTGGCCGGGCTGCCCGCGGTGGCGATGACCCGGGCGCCCACCTGGTGGGCGTACTGAAGGGCCGCGAGTCCCACTCCGCCGGCGGCGCCGTGGACCAGGACGGTCTCGCCCTCGGTGAGACGGCCCAGGTGTTCCAGTCCGTGTTGGACGGTGAAGAAGGCGACGGGGAGCGTCGCGGCCTCGGCGAAGCTCAGATGGTCAGGGATCGGGCCCGCGGCCAGGGCCGGAACGACGACGTTCGAGGCCAGCGCCCCGGGTGCGTAGGCGAGGACGCGCTGTCCGACGGTGAAGGCGGCGCCGGCCCCGACGGCGCTGACGACACCGGCGCATTCCAGGCCCAGGCTGTGCTCGCCGGGTGCCGGGTTTTCGGCCCCGGGTGGCAGCAGGCCGGTGGCCAGCATCACGTCACGGTAGTTCAGGGCGGCCGCTCGTACCTCGATGGCCACCTGGCCGGGGCCGGGAGCGGGCGGTGCGGGGGCGGGCGTCCAGTCCAGGCCGAAGCTCAGACCCGGTCGGCGCAGCCTCAGCCGGTACGGGCTCCCGTGCGCCGGCACCGTCGCGGCGGGCGCTTCCCGTAGCCGAGGCACGAACCGCCCGCCGGAGGCGAGGACGATCTCGTCCTCCTCGGACGGTTCGGCCAGCAGCTCACGGGCCAGGCGACGGGCGTCGCGCTCGGGCGAGGGCCCGGGCTCGAACGACAGCCGTCGCACGACGGGCCTGGTCTGTTCGTTGGCGATCGTCCGCGCCACGCCCCACGGGACGGCGTCGCCCGGGGTCAGCGGTGCTCCTGGTGTGGGAAGGGCCCCTGACGGCCGGGTGATCAGCCAGAGTTCGGGGGTGGTCGACCGGGCTAGCCCGGCGCAGCTCTGGGCGAGGGCACGCAGCACCGCGGTGCGGGTGACGGCCTGTCCCAGGACGCCCGACTCGTCGTCGCCGTCGCCGTGGCCGGCTGCGTGCTGCGTGCCGTCCTCGTCACGGGGGATGCCGGAGTCGGCGAGCAGCAGGACCACGGCGGGGCGGACCCGGTCCGAGGACAGCTGGGCCGCCCACTGGGCGGGGTCGGTGGTGGCGGGCACGACATCGACGGGAACGTCGCAGGCCGCGCGCAAGGCAGTCGCCAGGGAGCTGGCGAGGGGGTGGTGCGGGTGCTCGGTGGCGATGATCCAGGAGGTCACGCCCGTGGCGGGGGCGGGTGCTACAGGCCGGGGCTGCGGGCGGGGGCCACGGCGGGCGAGGAGGACCGAGTAGTCGCCACCAGTCCGGTCGGCGCCGAGCTGGGCCGTCTCGTCGAACCCGTTGCCGGCGAGCAGCCGCGGCCACTGGTCGTGCGCCAGGAGTGGCGAGTCGGGGCGCAGGTCGGGGTCGTCGGCGTGCCAGAAGCTCGTCAGCAGGCCGAAGATCGGCAGGAGGACGTCGGGGTTGTGGGTCTCGACGGCCAGCAGGTGTCCGCCGTCGTCGAGCAGGGATGCGGTACGGGTGAGGCTCTCCCGCAGTCTGCTCGTGGCGTGCAGGACGTTGCCCGCGATGACGAGGTCGTACGAGCCGGGGGTGAAGCCCTGCCGTTCGGGGTCCTGGTCGAGGTCGAGGGTGCGGTAGGTGATGTGGTCGTGGTCGCTGAAGCGGCGCCGGGCGTGGTGGAAGAACGCTTCGGAGACGTCGGTGAAGGTGTAGTGGGTTCGGTCGGCGGGAAGCTCCGCGAGAAGGGCCGCGGTCAGGGCCCCGGTGCCCGCGCCGGTCTCCAGAACGCGCAACGGCCGCCCGGCGGGCCAGTGCCGGGCGATCTCCCGGGCGAGGGCGGCGGCCGTGGCGTTGTAGTGGCGGGTGACTTCGGTGTGGGAGTAGAAGCTCTCCATCCAGTGGCGTTCGGCGTCGCCGAAGAGCAGGGCGACGGGGTCCTGCCGGCCCAGCAGAACGTCCGCCAGCACGGTGCCGCAGCGGCTGTAGAGGACGGTTTCCACGACCTTGCCGGGCGCGGTACGCAGCAGTTCGGTCAGGGCCTGCTGCGGGTCGGCGGGGCTGGTGGGCGTCCAGACACCGTCGCCGGTGCGGCTCAGCAGCCCGGCGCGTTCGGCGTGGCCGAGGAGTCCGTGCAGCGCACGCCGGTACTCGGGGAGGGCGCCTGCGGCGATGAGGGTGTCGGGGGTGAACGTCGTGGCGGCCGGGTCGATGGTGTGGGCGGCCCGCAGGGTGAAGTGGGCGCTCAGTGTTCTGGCCAGGCCGAGTGTCCGGGCGTACCGGTCGTCATCCTGCGCGAGCAGCGAGGTGCGGGAGAGCGTGTGCGAGGTGCGGGAGAGCGCGTGGGCCAGCTCCCGCGGACCGGGCAGGCGGTGCGAGGGAACATCCGGGTCGTGGCCGTGGGGGGCGGCGCGCAGGACCGTCGTCAGATGTCGTGGCACGGTGCGGGCGGCGTCGAAGCGGCGCAGCCGGCATGCATCCAGTTCGGCGGTGACCTGGCCCTCGTCGTCGAGGAGCCGGATGTCCCAGCACACTTCACGGTCGGTGGCCTCGCGGTGACGTACGTGCACCCAGCCTTCCGAAGGTGGCTGGCTCCACACCCGCAGGGCGTCGACGGCGGCCGGGAGGTAGGGCGCGTCGAGTGGGTGCTCCGGGTTGTCGCCGGTGCGGTGGAGCAGTGCCGCGCCGGCTTGGATGGCACCGTCCAGGACGGTGGGGTGCAGGATGTGCCCGCTGGCGGGGTCGGCGGACGGCTCGGTGGTGGTGAGGGTGTAGCGCGCCAGGACCTCGCCGGGGCCGGTGTGCAGCTGGGTGAGGACGGTGAAGGCGGGGCCGTAGCTGATGCCGGTCGCGGCGACGGCCGCGTAGTGGGCGGCGGCGGTCAGGGGCTCGCTCAGCCGGCCGTGCAGAGCGGCCAGGTCTTGCGGCGCGGGGCGTTCGCGCAGGAGTCGGCGGACGACGCCTCGGGCGTGGGCTCGCCAGGCGCCGGAGCCCTCGCGGCTGGAGAGGCGTACGGTGCCGTCGGCCGGGTCGAGGGCGGTCTGGAGCTGGATGTCCATCGCCGGGTCGTCGAAGGGCAGGACGAGGGCGCGCTCGACGGCCAGGTCGGTCAGCTGGACGGGGGCCTGGTGGTGGAGCCGGCCTGCGGCCAGGGCGGTTTCGGCGAAGGCGGCGGCAGGCAGGACCACGGCGTCGGCGACGACGTGGTCGGCGAGCCAGTGGTGCCGTGAGGGGTCGATGCGGGTCTGCCAGAGCGGGTCCGGGTGGGCCGCCCGTTCGCCGAGGAGGGGGTGGTGGCGCCGGCCGTCACCGCAGCCGCGGTCGAACCACTGCGGAGCGCCGTGCCAGTGGTGTTCGCGCTGCCAGGGATAGGAGGGCAGGCTCTGGACCCGGCCGGGAACCGGGAGGAGCCGGCTGTGGTCGGTGCGGGCGCCGGCCGCCAGCAGGGTGGCCGCGGTCGTTTCGAGGGCCTTGGCGCCGTCGCGGTCGCGGCTGAGGGTGGGGACCGCCACCGTCTGCCCGGTCGGGCGCACCGCGGTGAGTGTGCGGCGCAGGTAGTGGCTGAGGACGGGGTGTGGGCCGATCTCGACGAACGCGCCGCAGCCGGCTTCTGCGAGGGCTTGGACGGCGTCGGTCAGCCTCACCGGCCGGCGGACGTTGAGCCACCAGTACTCGGCCGTCAGCTCGTGGCCCTTCAGCAGGCCGCCGGTGACCGTGGAGGCGAAGGGGACCAGGGCGGACTGCGGCGCAAGGCCGTCCAGAGCGCTGCGCAGCTCTTCTTCGATGGGGTCCATGTGCCGGCTGTGGAAGGCGTGGTCCAGGTCCAGCATCCGGAAGAACGTGCCGCGGCCGGCGAGCGTTCGGGCCAGGTCGTCGAGCGCGGCCTCGTCGCCGGCGACGGTGACGTCCTGGGGGCTGTTGACCGCGGCCAGCTCCAGCCTGCCGTCGTAGGCGGCCAGTTCTTCCTCCGCCTCGGGGCGGCTGAGTCCCACCGCCGCCATCCGTCCCGACCCGGCCGTTCGGGCCTGGGCGCTGCTGCGGTGGGCGATGACGAGCGCCGCACCGGGCAGGTCCAGAGCACCGCAGGCGTAGGCGGCGGCAACCTCGCCGACGCTGTGACCGGCCACGGCCGCGGGCTGCACCCCGTAGGTGGCCAGAGTCGCGGTCAGGGCTGCCTGCACGGTGAACAGCAGTGGCTGGGCGACCTCCGTCCGCGCCTGGCGGCCGGTGTCGGCGCCGGTGGCGAGCTCCTCGTGTACGGACCAGCCGAGCAGCGGCGCCAGCGCCCCGTCGATCTCCTCGACGGCTTCTCGGAAGGGGACGCAGCCACTGATCAGGCTGCGGCCCATGCCCGTCCACTGGGCGCCGTTGCCGTTGTAGACGAATGCGACGTCCCTGTGGGCCAGCGCGGGGACGGGCGGGTTGGTGGCGGCGGCGCGCAGCCGGTCGGCGGCGGTGGCGGCATCGGCGGCCAGCACGGCGGCTCGGTGGGGGTGACGGCCGCGGCGGGTGACAGTGGTGTGGGCGATGTCGTAGAACACCTGCTCGTCCACGTCCGCTGCGCAGAGGCGGTCCGCCAGGGCGGTGGCCGCCTGGGCGAGGGCGGCCGGGGTCCGGGCGGACACCAGGAGGGGCCGTGGTCCCGGCGGCGGGGCGGTCCGGGCCGCGGGGGCGGGGGCGGGGGCGAGGACGGCATGGGCGTTGGCGCCGCCGAACCCGAAGGAGTTGACCCCGACGAGCCCGCCCGAGGCCGTGGGCACCGGCACGGCGACGGGTACGGGCGAGAGGCCCAGTCCGGCGAAGTCGATGGCGGAGCTGACGGGTTGACCGTGCAGGGACGCCGGGATGACGCGATGGCGCAGGACCAGCACGGCCTTGAGGAGGCCGGCGAGGCCGGAGGCTGATTCCAGGTGCCCGAGGTTCGTCTTGATCGAGCCGATGGGCAGCGGGTGTACGGATCGCCGCCCTGCCAGCGCTGTTGATACCGCCTCGCACTCCAGTGGGTCGCCCACGGGGGTGCCCGTGCCGTGCGCCTCCAGGTACAGCAGGTCGTCGGCTTCCAGGCCGGCCCTCCCGTACACCTGGCGCAGCAACGCCGCCTGAGCCTGGGCACTGGGCTGGGCGAGGCCGGGGGTGCGGCCGTCACTGTTGGTGCCGGTGGCAGTGATCACCGCGTGGACGCGGTCCCCGTCCGCCAGGGCGCGGTCGAGGCTCTTGAGGAGGAGGACGACGCCGCCCTCGGCTCGTACGAATCCGTCGGCGACCGCGGAGAAGGCGCGGCAGCGGCCGGTGGGAGAGAGCATCGATGCCTTGGCGAATCCAATGAACTCATGAGGGCTGATCAGGATGTTGACCCCGGCGGCCACGGCCGCCTCGCCGCCCGCGCGGAGGAACTCGCAGGCCTGGTGCAGGGCGACCAGGCTGGAGGAGCAGGCGGTGTCCACGGCGACGTTGGGTCCGCGCAGGTCGAAGGCATGGGACAGCCTGCCGGCGGTGTTCGCACCGGCGATGCCGGTCATGGTGTGCTGACCGACCGTCTCCAGGCGGCTGAACTGCAGATTGCCGTACGCGTGGTTGGACACCCCGACGAAGACCCCGGTGTCGGTGCCGGCGACGGCCGCCGGATCGATGCCGGCGTCGTCGATGGCTTCCGCGGCCAGCTCCAGCAGCAGCCGCTGCTGTGGGTCCATGCACGCTGCCTCGCGTGGGGAGATGCCGAAGTATTCGGTGTCGAAGGCGGCGATGTCGGCGAGGACACCGGCGGCGTCCGTGTAGGTTCGACCCGGCCGGCGAGGGTCGGCGTCGGTGAACGCGTCCGTGTCGAACCGCTCGGGAGGGATCCGCGTGACCAGATCACGGCCCTGAATGAGCGCCGACCACAGGGCGTCGATGCTGTTCAGGCGACCGGGAAGCCGACAGCCGATCCCGATGATCGCGACATCATCCGCTCGACCGCTCGTGCCACGCTCATGGCTGCCCGTCGCCCGGTCCATGTGTCCTCCCTGTCTCTGCCGCCAACCGTCACGCAGAGCCTGCCTGCGACCGGCGTCGGAAAGCCAGCCAAAAACGGGCAAAGATCACGAACGAGTGATAACGGGACAGTTCAGAGCAATGATGCGTTCATATGAAGGGATGCCGATGCGAACGCTCGGTGACGACCTGCTGTGGGAGCTGACACCCGAGGGGGCAGTGGCGGACCTGGCGGTACTCCTGCTGCCGGGGGTAGCGGGAGGCCCTGCCGACTTCGCCTTGTGGCCGCACTACCTCGCGCCCCGCTTCCGCGTCCTGAGCGCACGCTACCCGGGGCGCGACGACTCCCCGGCCCCGGCGGCGGATCTCATCGCCCTCTCCGGCGAACTCGCCCAGCGCCTGACGTACCACGTCCTCGAACCGCTGGTCATCTTCGGACACAGTCTCGGGGCCCTCATCGGCTACGAGACCGCCCGGCAGCTCACCCGGCGCCGTCAGCCGCCCCTCGCCCTCCACGCGTCCGCAGCTCTGTCGCCGCCCGAATACGGCGACATCGACCTCGACGCCCGGTCGATGGACGACCCCACCCTGACTCGCCTCTCCAGCTCGCTCGGCATGGACCTACCGCGCGACGAACGCCGGCGACACGAAGCACTCCACGCCATCCGACACGACCTCACCCTGGTCGACTCCTACCACCACGAAGCCGGCCAGCGGCTGACCTACCCCGTCACGGTGTGGACCGCCCGTGATGACTCCCTCATTCCATCGGGCTCTGCGGCCAAGTGGCAGGCCGTGACCGACCACGAGCTCACCCACCACACGCTCCCCGTGGAACACCACTACCTCGGCCTCCCCCGCGCCATCGCCCTGATCGCCGATCACCTCTAGAACTGGGCTTGGCCCTGTCCGGCGGCCGCGGCCTCCTCCGGCTCCTGACGGTCCCCGCCGGGCCAAGCGCCGAACGGGGCCCGTAGGCACCGAGCGTGTGCGTGCTCGGCCCTAACGGGGTGTTGTGGCGGCTGCGGACCGGGGCTCCGTGGCGCGAACTGCCCGAGCGGTACGCACCCTGGCAGACCGTCTGCGAGCGGTTCGCCACAGCGGGCCCGGCAGCTATCGACCTTCGTGTCGTCGAGTACGGGCGCCTGGCGGGACGCCGGCGCCGGGGGCGGTCTGCGGCCTTGGCCCCTGCACCTTGGTAAAGATTCGGTTTGCTCCCTGCCATGACCGGGTTAAGGTCTGGCGCTGCTCTTCCGGTATCGGCCACAGAGTGAACACTTGCCGCTAGGCAACTGTTACCTTCCTCCGAGAGATGACCAGACACCGTATCCGCTGATCTGCCGGCGCGGACAGTGGGAGATGTGCGAGTGATAGTCACGCCAGGTCAAGGACCGGGCGACACTGCCTCCGGGGGGATGATGCGGAGGGCTGCCTCTGTTGAACTGCTGACGGATGTGTTCGAGTGTTTGCCGGACGCGGTGACTGTCTCTGTGGCTGTGCGCGACGCCACCGGTGAGCCAGTGGACATGCGGCTGGAGCACATGAATGCCGCCGCCCGGGCCGGTTTGCCGGACGGTGTCCCTCCCATCGGGGGCCTGTGCAGTGAGCTCTGGCCGCAGATGGTTGAAAACGGTTCGTTCGCCGCCTGCATGCGCGTGCTGGCCACGGGCAGACCGGAGCAGGGCACATTCACCTGGACTCAGGCGAGGACCTACCGGGCGGCCGACTACGAGTACCAGGCCACCCGTGTGGGACAGGACCGGCTGGTATGGGTGCTGCGCGACAACAGGGAGCGCGTACTCAGAGCTGAACTCCTGGCCAAGGTGACGGCGTCTCTGTCTCGGGCTGACACTCTTGTTTCCGTCATGACGGTCCTCACCCAGGAGGTCATGCCGGCGGTCGGGGCGACCGTCAGCGCCGCCGTCTTGAACGAACCGGGCAGTAAGCACTACACCGTGCGGCACATCCACGACGTCGAACGCGGAGCGCAGCAGCCGGCCCCTTTCAGCATCAGTGCGCCCTACCCCATGGCCCACACCGCCAGAAGCGGGCAGGCCCTCTTCTTCGCCGATCCGGCCGAACGGGCCAAGGCCTTCCCGCAGGCGGCTCACCTTTTTGCGCCGCGGCTTCACTCAACTGCGGTCCTGCCCCTCGCCGTGGAAGGGCGACTGTTCGGGGCTGTGAGCTTCCACTTCGCCGTCCGCCACGACTTCACCGAATCCGAGCGCGGCTTCCTCACAGCGCTGGTCGGGCAATGCGCCCAGGCCATGGAACGCGCCCGGCTGCAAAAGCAGACCACGGACAAGCAGGCGCAGCTCCGTGCCCTCGCGGAGGTCAGCGCCGTGCTGGCCACATCCCTGGACCCCGCGACGGCCTTCACCAACATCGCTGCCGCGGTCGTGCCGCAGATCGCCGACGGATGCCTCATCCACGTCATGGGCGAAGCCGGAGAGCCCGAGCTCGCCACCCTGGTCCATCGCGACCCTCGCCAGGAACAGGCCCTGCGTGTCTTGGTGGAACGCTTCCCCCCGAGGCTGGACGCCGAAGGCGGGGTCGGCGCTGTCATCCGCACGGGGATGCATGAACTGGTGACCGATGTCCCCCGGACCCTGGACCGCCTGGCCCGCAACGCCGAACACCGATCGGCTCTGAGCCAGCTCATGCCAGCGGCGTCCTGGCTGGCCGTACCCATGGAGCATGGACAGACCGTTATCGGCGCCATGGTCCTGATCCAGGAAACATCCGCGCAGACGTTGTTCGCCGAGGATGACATCCCCTTCGCAAAAGAACTCGCCGGCCGCGCCGCGCAAGCCGTCGCACATGCGCGACGTTTCACAGAGCAGAGCGAGGTGGCGCACTACCTCCAGCGAAGCCTGCTTCCCCCGGCCCTCCCCCACATCCCCCAAGCCGAAATCGCCGCCTGCTACCACCCCGGAGCCCAAGGCACACTCGTGGGAGGTGACTTCTATGACATCGTCTCCACCAGTCGACACCAATGGTCCCTGATCATGGGCGACGTCTGCGGGAAGGGGCCGCAGGCCGCGGCACTCACCGGTCTGGTGCGGCACACCGCCCGCGCCGCCCGGCGATGGGACCCCGCACCACGCAGCGTGCTCAATGCTGTCAACAGCGCGATCCTCACCGACCATCCTGCCCAGCGCTTTTGCACCGCCGCCTACGCTGAGCTGGATGTGAGTGCCTCACCGGCTCGCCTGCGCCTGGCCCTGGGCGGACATCCCCATCCCCTGCTTCGCCGGGCAGACGGAACGATCACCACACTGGGCAGAGCAGGCACCCTCCTCGGCATCATGAGCGACCCTCCTTTGCACATCACCGAGGACAGTCTTCACCCCGGAGATCTGCTCCTGCTGTATACCGATGGCGTCACCGAACGCCGCTCGGGCACCACCATGCTCAGCGAGGACGGCATCCGCGACACCCTCGCCCGCACCCACCACCTCTCCGCAGCCGCCACCGTCGCCGCCCTTGAGCAGCAAGTCCTCACCTACGGCCCCACACCACCAAACGACGACTTCGCCATCCTCGCCCTACGCATCACCTGACCCAGCGCGAAACGGTCCGGCCGACCGCACGCAGTCGCCCTGAAAGGCTTCCGCAGCTTCATCCTGCGCGGCAACGTGGTCGACCTGGCCGTCGGCATCGTCATCGCTCCCGCCGACGGCGTGCGAGGAGACCGGTCAGGCCGCGTACCAGAGCCCAGAGTGCTGTGGCGTTGACCAGGGCGGAGGCCAGGATCACACCGTAGAATCCGAACCCCAGCCAGGTGTCAGGCAGGTCGGTCCCTGGCAGGTCGTAAACTGCCGAATCGGTCGGGGGCGGTCCCACGGGCAGGGGCACGGGCTCGGGCGTCTCCCCGAGCAGGGGCTCAGGCAGGGGCACCGGCTGGGGCTCGGGCGGCAGGGGGCCCGTGTGGACGGGCGGCGTGACCTCCGGCATCTCGGGCGACTCGGGATCGGGCACGATCAGCCGCATGGCCAGGAGACTGAGGGGTGCGGTGGCCAGCATCGGCCAGATGCCGGCGAACCCGGCGTCCCCCCTCCGGACGAGCACATCCACCCAGACCAACAGCCCGACAACAACGGCCAGATAGCCAGCCGGAACCCACACTTCAACTCTTGACCGTCGTCTGATGACTGCCCCCGTTCGTCTGACAGCCAGTATCAGAACGGTTCAGCCCTCGCACCTGAGTACGACTACTCAGGTGCGCGTGCGCACCTGCTATACCACCGAGGAGCCCCGCTCGACCTGCGCTCCGATGACACCTTTAGCCGCTTCGTGATCGCTGCTGTACAGGTCTCATCCGACGGGCACGCCCGTCATCAACCGCCGCCAGAGCGACGGCCTGCCCGTCCCGGAAACCCTGGGCGCCTCGTCCGCGCGGTCCTCGGCCACCACGAGGGCCGGGGGGAACCGGGGTGCGGCGGTGGGTGGGTGAGTCCTCAGTGGGAGCCGGTGAGCGAGGTCGCCGCCCTTTTGGCGCGGTGGGTTGTACTGGCCGCGGCTGCTTGGGCGGGGCGGCGGATGGCTTTGACCGGGTGCCGGTGGTCGAGTGCGTGTCGGGAGCGGTAGGCGAGTGAGGGCTTGCCGTGGGTGTCTGCTGCGGCGATCAGGAGCCCTCCCAGCGCAGAGAGGTCGGTGAGGAAGCGGCCGCGCTGCCGTGCACGTTCCTTTGGGTCTTCCACGGTCCAGAAGGCGTGTGTGGTGAGGGAGGTCGGTACGAGCGTGGCAGCGAGTGTGAGCGCGGCCAGACGTGGGGCACGACCCGTCGCGAGCAGCAGGCCCGCTGCGGTCTGGATCGTGCTGGTGACGCGTACGAGTTGCTGTGGATCCCCGGCGAGGGCCGGGACGCGCTTTCCGATTGCCCGGATGACGGGTTGGGCGGTCTCCGTTGCGACCTCGGGGCGGCGCAGGCTGCGCAGTCCGCCGGTGACGAACGGGGCGGCGAGCAGGGGGCGTGCGAGCTTTCGTAGGACAGCCATGTCCCGCTGCTGCCCCAACTTGGCCTGCTCATCCCGGCGGCGGACCGCCCAAGTGCGTCCCGTCTGGGCGCAACCCGGTCCGCGGGACAGATGATCAGAATACCGGGCTTGCAGCCCTGCCTGGGAGGTAGGAAACGGGTAAGAAGTCGTGCATGGTATGGAATCGCAGGGCCTTCGGGTCCTTGGAGGTTGATAACTACGGTTTTCCTGCTTCTTGTTCTTCTGCGCGCGGGAGTGGTTGGGGTGGCTGCCGGGAGCATCGGGAACCGACGCCTCCCAATCCGTCGACCGCCCCAACTGCTGCCTGGTAGCACGACCCCGGGAGGCCATTTTTCGGTGCTGGTGTGTGAGGCGGATTCACCGGGGCAGGCGGCCCTTCGGCAGGGTTGCTCATCCCCAGTGTTTCTGAGGGTCAGAGTGGCCGCTGGGTTTCCAGTCTTCATGGAGGGGTTTTCGTATGTCTGAGCATGTGTGGGGTTACCGCGAGACGTCAGGCCGTCTGGCCGGTGCCGATCTGACGGGCTACGAGGTCGAGGCGACGGACGGTTCCATCGGCAAGGTCGACAAGCATTCCGACGAGGTCGGTTCCGCGTACATCGTGGTCGACACCGGCCCCTGGATCTTCGGCAAGGAAGTCCTCCTTCCCGCGGGCACGGTCAGCCGGATCGATACGGACGACCGCAAGATCTATGTCGACCGGACGAAGGAGCAGATCAAGAGTGCCCCGGAGTTCGACAAGGACAAGCACCTCGGTGACGCGGACTACCACCGTCAGGTGGGCGGCTACTACGACGGCCCGCACCGCCTCTGACCACCACCAGCAGGCCCGGGGGCGTGGGCGGCAACCGTTCGGTTGCCGCCCACGCCTCTTCTACTCCGCCCGTGCGCGCCCCGTGCGCGCCCCGTGCTCGCCCCGAGGGCGCTCGGGGACCTGCCGCGCCGGCTTGCGTGCCGCGCTGCCCCGGGGCCCTCACAGCCAGCGGTATCCCGACCCCCGGTATCGGCGCCCCGGCCTGCGTCCAGACCTTGAACTCCCCGCCATCCGAGCATCAAGTCCGCCGGGCAGCGCCTCACTCCCCGCCTCCCCCGCCGCCACCACCGCCTCCGCCACCGCCGTCTCCTCCCCAGCCGCCGCCGCTGCCGCCGCCGAAGTGGGGACCGGAGTCGACGTCCAGGCGCGAGAACCTGCGCCCCGACGTCGGGCCCTGACCGCTACGCCTCGGCGTCGGGCCAGGGCGGGGCGAAACCGCCTGCGCGCGGCCGACCGGGCGTCGCACCGTCCCGTCCAGGAGGCCGGCGGGCCCGCCCAGGACGTACTCCGGGATGTTTGGGTCGCGCTCGGCCTGCTGGAGGTGTCGCCGGCCCGCACGCGTCACCTGACGGTCCGCGCCCGCCACCAGGCCCCATGCGGCCAGCCCACGGCCGATCTCTTCAACCTCCGGGGAGCGTTGCAGGCCAGCGCGTACGGTGTCGATGCTCTTGGTGCGCCCGCAGAACGCGACCACAGCACGCTCGACCGCATGCAAGGGTTGCTCCCCATCCACAGTACGCACTTGCGAGGCGTGCACCACGAGCAGCCCGCGCCGGTTCAACGCGATCACCGCGCTGTCCACCACCCGCCGCGCCCCGCCCGCCAGGAACGCGACGTCATACACATCCAGAGTCCGCGTCTCGCCCGAGCCCCTTACGATCCACCGGAACACCCACCGCATACCAGACCCGCCCCCGTTTCGGCCCACCTCATCTGTCGGCAGTGTCACCTGACAGCGCGGCGCCCAACCCTCGTCCTGCCATCTCAGAGCAACACTTGAGCTTCGGCGCAAGGCCGGATCGGGACGAGCCGGGTGGAGTCGGGCCGGGAACGCGGAGCGCTCCGGACCCCGCGACGCGGTCGGGCCGAACTTCCGGGTTGGGAACGGGCGTTACGCCACGATTCAGTCGCTCGTCGCGATCACCGGCTGCATGCCGTCGCGGTGCGCGTGCCCTCGCTGAGACCGTACATCCGGTCCAGCGCTTAGTAGACCTCGTTGTCGTTCTTGAGGCCGAAGGGCTCCAGGTCGAAGGGGGCTCTAGGTCGAAGGGCTCTAGGTCGCGAGGAAGTGATGCTCGTTGGGGAGGTTGAGGCGCGCCTTGTTGACCTTGGGACAGTTGTCGAGCACGCGCTCGGCCATCTGGTTCAGGGATGCGGCCGGGATCGACCCGGATCCCGGAACCGTCAGCGGGTCCTGGATCTGTACGCCCGTACCTTCGAGGGCGAGCTGTTGGGCGCGGACGAGTACGTCATCTCCGCCAATGAGAAGACCTCCGTCCAAGGCCCGCTGTCGTTGCCATCCGACCTTGGCGCCCAGCCAAGCCCCGCTGATCACTCCTGGCAGTCACAAATGATCATCACTTCCGCCGGGTGGCCTGCTCACACCACACGGGTCAGTCGACCTGTACTCCGATGAGGCACGTGTCGTCATCGGTGTCGGATGCGCTGTAGGTCAGCAGGTTGTCGAGGCGCCTTTCGAGTGACTCCAAGGGGCGTGCGGCCACGTCGAGGAGCTGTGTCAGGGAGTCCGTCACGGACACGTCCCGGCGCTCGACGAGGCCGTCGGTGTACATGAGCAGGATGTCCTCGGGCTCCAGCTGTACCTCTACCTCTTCGAAGTCCGCGTCGGGGATCGCTCCGAGGAGGAGGCCGGAGGTCAGCGGGAAGGTCTTGGCCTGCGCTCCCCGTACCAGGACGGGCGGCAGGTGGCCGGCGCGCGCCCACCGCAGCGAGCGGGTGGCGGGGTCGTAGATGCCGCACACGGCGGTGGCTGTGAGCTGCCGGGTGAGGTCGTGGGCGACGCGGTTGAGCCAGGAGAGCAGCTGGGCCGGGCCGGCGCCGGTGACGGCGAGACCTCGTAGGGCGTTGCGGAGGACCACCATGCCGGTGGCTGCCTGGATGCCGTGGCCGGCGACGTCACCGACGCTGATGAGGATCTTGTTGTCGGGCAGTACGACGGAGTCGTACCAGTCTCCGCCGACGAGGGACTGGGATTCGGCCGGGCGGTAGCGGACGGCGATGCGGATGCCGGGAACCTCCAGGGGGGCTGGGGCGGGGGGCATGATGGCGTGCTGGAGCTGGAGGGCGAGTTTCGTGCGGCCGGCCGATTCTGCTTCGCTGTCGGCGAGTTGGTCGCGCGTCGCTGCCAGGGCGACCTCGGTCCAGTGCTGCGATGAGATGTCCTGACAGGCTCCGCGGACGGAGCTCAGTCGTCCGTTATGGTCCAGGACGGGCTCCGCGACCATGCGGATGTGCCGGATGATGCCATCTGCGCGTTTGAGCCTGAAGTCCACCGAGGACTCTTTGAGCCGGTGCAGGAGGGTTCGCAGGAAGCGGCCGAACGAGTTGACGTCGTGGGGGTGCACGTAAGTCGTCAGTTCCTGGAGCGGAACCGGGGAGGCTGTCGATGGCAGTCCGAACAGGGAGAAGAGCTGACTGTTCCAGCTGATGTCGCCGGTGGTGGTGTTTTCCTCGAAGCCGCCGACTCGGCCCAGGCGCTGGGCGTGCTGTAGGAGAGTGGCCAGCCGTACGCTCTCGTCCTCGATCTTCCAGATGACCAGGAGGGCTGCGCCGTGGCGGGTGATGCTGACGTCGGCGACGGTGACGAGCGGGACTTGGTCGACGATGGTTTTCAGCGTGGTGCGTGGCGCCTGGCAGGGCTCTCCGGTCGCGTACACGCGCTCCAGCAGGGAGAAGAGACCGTTGCTTTCGGCGGCCGCCGGGAAGACCTCCAGGAAGTGCGTCCCGGTCAGCATCGAACGGGGCCGGCTGGCGGGGTCGGTGAACCTGGGGTTGGTGTGGTGGATGCGGAAGTCCGCGAGGTGACCGGCCGAGTCGAAAGTGGGAGTGAGGATCAGTACCGGGTCGCAGAGGTGGTCGGCGAGGTCTGTCAGTTCCGCGACGCCCGCCAGATCGGAGGCGCTGGGGGTCAGGGATGCGGGCTCGGGGGACTGTTCGTCCAGGGTGCGGGCGCACAGTTCGGCCAGCGCCTCCAACTGGCGCAGGACCGGGGGCTGCTGGGGCGGCAGGGGGCTCGTCCAGCTGACTTCCAGGACGCCGATGATGCGTCCGCCGGTGCCGGCCGGGACCATGATGCGCCCGCCGTCCGGGTGCTGGCGCCTGCCGATGGTGGGGATGCCGGAGGAGGACAGGGACTCCACGATGGTGAGTTCCCGGCTGGTGATGGCCAGCCGGGCGCATGTGGCGACCTCGGGTGGGACGTAGCGCCAGCGGCCGGCGTCCTGCGCGGTGAAGCCCGCCTGGCCCACGAGTGCGAGCGAGGAGTCCGGCCCGACCGACCAGATCGCCACTCCGTGGGCGCCCAGGGCTTGGAGCGCATTGTCCAGCAGGGCAGTGGCCACGGCCTGTGAGTCGCCGGCGGCGAGCATGCGGCTTTCCGCCGCCCTCATCCGGAGGAGGGGCGCTGTGACGTCGGGGGTGGCGGTTTCGGCGTCCGCCGCCTGGAGGAACTGCTGCGCGAGTTCGCTGACGTGGTCGCGGGCCGCCTGGTTGATGATGTCGAGTGCCAGGGCGAGGACGGTCGCGTTCGACTGCTCGGCCAGCTTGGCGAGCTGTCGGGAGGCTTCGCCCGGCCCGCATCCCAGGCGCCCCACCAGAATGCCTTTGGCCAGTTCGATCAGCGCACGCCCATCGGCGGCTTCCTGGGCCTCAAGAGCCTCCTGGCGCAGACGCTCGACGGTGGCGGCCAGGCGGCCGACGTCGCCCGGCTGACCCGTGCCGGACGGGGCAGCAGCGTAGGGCGGTTCCGGATCCGGCCTTCGGCGCATGCCCGGAACCTCCAGGGTTCCCGCGTGTTCGGAGGGCGCTTGGTCAGGCACGGGAGGCTCCCGGGGCGTCCGTGGGCAGGAGCCAGTGGCGCAGCCGGGCGACGAGGTCGTTCGCGTCGACGGGCTTGGTGATGTAGTCGCTCGATCCGGCGGCGAGGCTCTTGTCGCGGTCGCCGGGCATCGCCTTCGCGGTGACCGAGATGATGGGGAGATCAGCGTACTCGGGCATGGCCCTGATCTCCGCTGTCGCCGCGTATCCGTCGAGTTCGGGCATCATCACGTCCATCAGGATCAGGTCGATGCCGGGCGTGCTCGTCAGTGTTTCGATGCCCTTGCGGCCGTTCTCGGCATGCAGGACCCGGATGCCGTGGAGTTCGAGGATGCCGCTGATGGCGTACAGGTTGCGGGGGTCGTCGTCGACGACCAGGACGGACTTGTCGGCCAGACTCGCATCGACGTGGGCGTGGCCCGGTGAGGTCGCGTCGCTGTCGGGCCGTACGAGCGGGAGGACGTCCTCCAGGCCGTCGACCGACAGGTGCAGGGTGATCCGCTCGCGCAGTTCGTCGAGGCTGGCGAGTACCTCCAGGCGCTGTCCGGATGCGTGCCGGGTGACTTCCTCGTCCAGTTCCTTCGTCATCCTGCGGTTGTCGTGGGCGAGGACCGGCAGAGATGCCAGGGCGGGGTCGCCGGCGAGGGCGCGCAGGAAACTCAGGGCTTCGTCGTTGGCTCCCAGCTCCAGGACCACGCAGTGGAAGGGCGACTGGGCAAGCATGGTGGCCGCCTCCGTGGCCGTCACGGCCGTGACGACTTCGACCCTCGCGGCCGGGTCCACTGCGGCCCGTCCGGCGGTCAGGTCCGAGGCGGCGCTCTCGGCGACGAGGCTGAGAAGACCGTTGGTGCGGGCTTCGATCACCAGAAGCCGGCGGGGACCGCGCTCGTCGGCCGGGTCGCCCTCCGGCTTCTCCTGCGCGTCAGGCGTCTGCTCCAGGGCGGGGACCGGGGCGTTCCGGTCAGGGAGATCGCTGTCGCGGGTGACGGGAAGGTAGAGCGTGAACGCTGATCCGACGTTGGGCGTGCTGATGGCGGTGACGACGCCGCCGAGGAGCCTGGCGATCTCCCGGGTGATGGACAGGCCCAGGCCCGTACCGCCGTACTTTCGGCTGGTCGTGCCATCGGCCTGCTGGAACGCGGCGAAGATCACCTCCAGCTGCTCCTCGGCGATCCCGATGCCCGTGTCGGAGACCCTGAACGCCACCACCGGGCCGGAGCCCGCCAGCTCGGCCGGGAGCTCTGCGGCGCGCGCCGGCTCGATCTCGACCTGCACCTTGCCGCTTTCGGTGAACTTCACCGCGTTCGACAGCAGGTTGCGCAGGATCTGCTGGAGCCGCGCGTCATCGGTGAACAGCTCCACCGGTACGCCGGGCGCGGTCACGATGTCGAAGTCGAGGCCCTTTTGGGTGGTCAGCGGCCGGAAGGACGCCTCCACATAGGCGAGCAGGTTTTTGAGGGACACCCGCTCCAGATTGACGTCCATCTTGCCCGCCTCGACCTTCGACAGGTCGAGGATGTCGTTGATGAGCTGGAGGAGGTCGGAGCCGGCCGAGTGGATGATGCCCGCGTACTCGACCTGCTTCGGGGTCAGGTTCCGGGACGGGTTCTGCGAGAGCAGCTGGGCGAGGATCAGCAGGCTGTTGAGCGGCGTGCGCAGCTCGTGGCTCATGTTGGCCAGGAACTCCGACTTGTACTTCGAGGCCAGTGACAGCTGCTGGGCCCGGTCTTCGAGTTCCTGGCGCGCCTGCTCGATCTCCAGGTTCTTGGTCTCGATGTCGCGGTTCTGCGTGGCGAGGAGGGCAGCCTTCTCCTCCAGCTCGGCATTGGACCTCTGCAGCTCGTCCTGCTGGACCTGCAACTGCTCGGAGCGGGCCTGCAGTTCGACGGTGAGGCGCTGCGACTCTCCGAGGAGTTCGTCCGTGCGGGCGTTGGCGACGATCGTGCTGACGTTGACGCCCACGGTCTCCATCAGGCGAGCGAGGAAGTCGCGGTGCACCGGCGTGAAGGCGTTGAAGGAGGCGAGCTCGATGACGCCGAGGACCTGCTCCTCGACGAGGATGGGCAGCACGATGAGGCTGGCGGGTGTGGCGCCGCCGAGCCCGGAGGAGATCAGGTAGGTGGGCGGTACGTTGGTGGCGGTGAGGATGCGGCGGCTGCGGGCCGCTTGGCCCACCAGGGTCTCGCCGTTGCGTACCCGCTGGGCGGCAGGGCTGTCGGACGGCCGGCCGAAGGATCCGATGAGGGTGAGCCAGGTCTCGCCATCGGTCTCCTCGGCGAGGTAGAAGGCTCCGTAGCTGGCCTCGACGAGCGGGGCGAGCTCGTCCATGACGAGCTCGGCGACCACAGCGAGGTCCCGGTGGCCCTGCATCAGGCCGGAGATCTGCGCCAGGTTCGACTTGAGCCAGTCCTGTTCGCGGTTGGCCCGGGTCGTCTCGCGCAGGGAGCCGACCATGGAGTTGATGTTGTCCTTGAGCTCGGCGACCTCACCGGATGCGTCGACCGTGATGGAACGGGTGAGGTCGCCCTCGGCGACGGCGCTGGCGACCTCGGCGATGGCGCGGACCTGCCGGGTCAGGTTGCCGGCGAGTTCGTTGACGTTCTCGGTGAGGCGCTTCCAGGTGCCGGAGACGCCCTCGACCTCGGCCTGGCCGCCGAGCCGGCCCTCGCTGCCGACCTCGCGGGCGACACGGGTGACCTCCGCGGCGAAGGAGGACAGCTGGTCGACCATCGTGTTGATGGTCGTCTTCAGCTCCAGGATCTCGCCCCGGGCGTCGACGTCGATCTTCTTGGAGAGGTCTCCGTTGGCGACGGCCGTGGTGACCAGGGCGATGTTGCGGACCTGGCCGGTGAGGTTGTTGGCCATGGAGTTGACGTTGTCGGTGAGGTCCTTCCAGGTCCCGGCGACGTTGGGGACCCGGGCCTGGCCGCCGAGCCGGCCCTCGGTCCCGACCTCGCGCGCGACGCGGGTGACCTCGTCGGCGAAGGCCGACAGGGTGTCCACCATCGTGTTGATGACCCCGGCCAGCGCCGCGACCTCGCCCTTGGCCTCCACCGTGATCTTCTGCGACAGGTCGCCGCGGGCCACCGCCGTCGCCACCTGGGCGATGGAGCGGACCTGGCCGGTCAGGTTGGACGCCATGACGTTGACGTTGTCCGTCAGGTCCTTCCAGGTGCCCGAGACACCGCGGACGGTGGCCTGACCGCCCAGATTGCCCTCGGTGCCGACCTCGCGGGCGACGCGGGTGACCTCGTCGGCGAACGCGGAGAGCTGGTCGACCATCGTGTTGATGGTCTCCTTCAACTCCAGGATCTCGCCGCGGGCGTCGACCCGGATCTTCTGCGACAGGTCTCCCTGCGCCACCGCGGTGGTCACTTCCGCGATCGAGCGGACCTGGGCGGTGAGGTTGTCGGCCATGAAGTTCACCGAGTCGGTCAGGTCGCGCCAGGTGCCGGACACCCCCTTGACGTCCGCCTGCCCCCCGAGTCGTCCGTCCGTGCCCACCTCGCGGGCGACGCGGGTGACCTCGTCGGCGAACGCGGAGAGCTGGTCGACCATCGTGTTGATGGTCGTCTTCAGCTCCAGGATCTCGCCGCGGGCGTCGACCCGGATCTTCTGCGACAGGTCTCCCTGCGCCACCGCGGTCGCGACCTCCGCGATGGAACGGACCTGGGCGGTGAGGTTGCCGGCCATGAAGTTCACCGAGTCGGTCAGGTCGCGCCAGGTGCCGGACACCCCCTTGACGTCCGCCTGCCCCCCGAGCCGTCCGTCCGTACCCACCTCGCGGGCCATACGGGTGACCTCGTCGGCGAACGCGGAGAGCTGGTCGACCATCGTGTTGATGGTGTTCTTCAGTTCCAGGATCTCGCCCCGGGCGTCCACCGCGATCTTCTGCGACAGGTCGCCCTTGGCAACCGCCGTCGTCACCTGCGCGATGTTGCGCACCTGGTCGGTCAGGTTGCCGGCCATGAAGTTCACCGAGTCGGTGAGGTCGCGCCACACGCCGGCTACCCCGGGCACCTCGGCCTGCCCGCCGAGCCGGCCCTCGCTGCCGACCTCGCGCGCCACCCGGGTGACCTCGTCCGCGAAGGAGGACAGCTGGTCGACCATCGTGTTGACGGTGTCCTTGAGCTCCAGGATCTCACCCCGGGCCGCTACGTCGATCTTCTGCGAGAGGTCGCCGCGCGCGACGGCGGTGGCGACCTGGGCGATGTCGCGGACCTGAGTGGTGAGGTTGCCCGCCATCGCGTTCACGGAGTCCGTGAGATCGGCCCAGGTTCCGGACACGCCCGGGACGACGGCCTGCCCGCCGAGGGTCCCTTCGGTGCCCACCTCCCGGGCGACACGGGTCACCTCCGAGGTGAACAGGGAGAGCTGGTCTACCATGCCGTTGAAGACGGTCGCGATCTCGCCCAGCAGCCCATCGGCCTCGTCGGGCAGACGGGTACCGAAATCACCGTCACGCACGGACGTCAGTCCGGCCAGGAGCTGGCGGAGCTCGGGCTCCCCCACCGCCCCAGAAGTCTTCGCGCTCGTCGCGGTACTCACCGGCATGACCATCCTTGTCCCATCTCCGTCAGAGCAGGACAAGCTCGAAGCCGTGAGCGTCCCTCGCTCAGCCTAAACCAGGGCCTCCGTCGCCCTGGCCCGCCGTTTGCAACAAGTCCCCGCAGACACCCGCACCCGATGCGACGCTCGTCACGGGCGGCCCGGCTCACAGCGCCCTGCGGACGCCCGGGCAATCGACTGAGGACGCAGGGCAGCCAGCCTGGAGCGGATCCTGCCGGCGTGGGTTCGGGGTGGGTTGGGTCACATGGCGAGCATGCCCTCACGGAGCCGGGCAAGGGTGCGGGTGAGGAGTCGGGAGATCTGCATCTGGGAGATGCCCAGGCGGGCACCGATCTCTGCCTGGGTCATCTCCTGGCCGAAGCGCATCTGCAGGATGAGCTTCTCTCGCCCCTCAAGTTTCTCCAGGAGCGGGGCGAGGCTGTGGATGTCCTCGAAGAGTTCCATGGCCGGGTCCTCGCTACCGAGCATGTCGGCCAGGGGGCGGGGAGCGGTGTCGGATGACTCGTCCTGGTCGTTGTCGAGGGACTGGCTGGAGTGGCCGTTGGCGGCGACCAGTCCTTCTATCACCTCTTCGTCGCTGAGCCCCATGTGCGCCGCCAGCTCACGGACCGTCGGCGATCGGTCGAGCACGGTGCTGAGCTCTTCCTTGCCCCGTGCCAGTTCGATGCGCAGTTCCTGGAGGCGCCGCGGGACGCGGACGGCCCAAGTGGTGTCGCGGAAATGCCGCTTGACCTCCCCGGTGATGTAGGGGAGGGCCAGGGTCGTGAACTCGTTGCCGAGGGTGGGGTCGAAGCGGTCGATGGCCTTGATCAGGCCGATGGTGCCCACCTGGATGATGTCGTCCATCTCCGTACCGTCAGTCCGGTTGCGGAAGCGGCGCACCGCGAAGTGGACCAGGGACAGGTTCATCTCGATCAAGGTGTTGCGGACGTACTGCCGCTCGTGGGTGCCCTCGTCCAGGGTGCGCAGCCGCTCGAAGAAGACCTTGGAGAGGGCCCGGGCGTCGGCGGGGGCGACCTCGCGGCCATTCGCGATGCGGGGAAGCTGCTCCGGCGACTCCGTGATGGTCTCCGTCACGGCCTCGGCCGTACCGGTCACGGACTGCGTGGTGAGGGTGTTCATGTCAGCGCTCCGCGGGTTCTCGACTTCGTAGCCGAGGGCTCCCCCGGACACTGCCGCCTGTGTGGCTGCCCCCTGAGCTTCGCTCCTTCACCCCACACCCGTCAAGAAATACGCGAAATAGTTTTCGCGAGTTGCGTTGCCGCAGGACTCTCGGCCGTGCCCGATCTCCCGCCGACGACACCGACCAGTGCCCGATGTCTTGACCAGCCGGGCCGCCTCACGTCTCGGGCGCCTCACGTGTCGGGCCGCCTCACGTGCCTTGAGGGCAGCCGCCGCGGCCTCTTCGAGATGCCGGCGGTGACTGGCGGAGACACGGGATGTACGGGCCACGCCACAGGAGTGCACCTCGCCGTCGTGCAGCCAGCTCACCGTCTGGAGTCCGGAGTGCGGATGCGGCGCGACCTGCATGCCCGGCTCGTCGGCGATGTCGTCCGGGCCGTAGTGGTCCACGAAGCACCAGGCGCCCACCATGCGGCGGCCCAGGTTCGGCAGGAGGCGGCGGACTTCGGTGGACTGCCCGAGCTTGACCGTACGCGGGCTGAGGAGCTCGCGTACCGGTTCCGCGACGACGAAACCGCGGCCGCCGCAGGTGGAGAGGGCGGGCTGGCGATCGAGATTGCTCATACGGACAACCTAGCCCTGCCCCGGCGGCTACCGGGAGTGGAACGTTCCACGCCACGGCGGCCCTGGGAGGCACTCGGCACGGGCCTCCGGACACCGGGTCCCACCGGCGCCGCGAAGGGGCAGCCGACCCCGACGCTGCCGCTCCCCCGTTTCCTCCGAGCGCCCCGCCCCGCTCTCGCGCAGCTGATGCCGGGCCGCGCCCGCGCCCCTCCGGATCCCCGGAGGGCCGCCGCGTCGGCCCCCGGAGTTCCCCGGCCAGCGGCGGCTCGGCCCCGCCCATGCGGGGCCGAGCGCCCGCCTCGGTTAGCCTGGGGCCACGATGAACCGTCTGACCACGCCTTTCGGCTCCTACGAGCTCACCCGCTTCCCCGAGGACCCGCGCGACCGGCTCCGCGCCTGGGACGCCGCCGACGAGTACCTGCTGCGCCACCTCGACTCCGGTACCGGCGAGCGCGGACCGGTGGATCTGGCCGCCGCCGGCCAGATCACCGTGCTCGGGGACCGCTGGGGGACGCTGACGACGGCCCTCGCGGCGTACCGTCCCACACAGATCACCGACTCCTCGCTGACTCGCTCCGCCACCGCGGCGAACCTGGACCGCAACGGGATCGGCACCTCCAAGGCGACGGTGACGCTGCTGACCACGCAGGACCCGCCGCCCGAGCGGATCGACGTACTGCTGGTGCGCGTACCCAAGAGCCTGGCGCTGCTGGAGGACCAGCTGCACCGGCTGGCGCCGCACGTGCACGCGGACACGGTCGTCATCGGTACGGGCATGGTCAAGGAGATCCACACCTCCACGCTGCGGCTCTTCGAGCGCATCCTGGGTCCGACGAAGACCTCCCTCGCCGAGAAGAAGGCCCGGCTGATCTTCTGTACGCCCGGCACCCCCGGGGCCACGCGCCCCGCGGCCGCGGACCCCTGGCCGGTCACGTACACCGTGGACGAGGACGCGGGCTCCGGTTCCGGGCTGACCGTCGTCAACCACGCCGGGATCTTCTGCGCCGACCGGCTCGACGTCGGCACCCGCTTCTTCCTGCAGAGCCTGCCGACCAACACCGACGGCGCCCGGGTCGTGGACCTGGGCTGCGGCAACGGCGTCGTCGGGACGGCGGTCGCGGTCGCCGATCCGGACGCCGAGATCGTGTTCACCGACGAGTCCTACCAGGCCATCGCCTCGGCGCAGGCCACCTACCGGGCGAACGTGCGCGAAGGCCGGCGGACCGCCGAGTTCTTCGTCGGAGACGGGGTGGCCATGCTCTCCCCCGGCTCCGTGGACCTCGTACTGAGCAATCCGCCGTTCCACTCCCACCAGGCGACGACGGACGCGACCGCGCTGCGGATGTTCGCGCAGTCGCGCAAGGTGCTGCGGCCCGGCGGCGAGCTGTGGATCGTCGCCAACCGGCACATGGGCTACCACACGCACCTGCGCCGGCTCTTCGGCAACAGCGAAGTGGTGGCCAGCGAGCCGAAGTTCGTGGTCCTGCGCGCGGTCAAGCAGGATCGTCCGCGGCCTATGTGACCTGCCAGTACGTCCTACACTCGGCCGCGTGAGCAGCCAGACGCGGTATGACGGCCGAGTAGACGGCGGGGGCGGGCGCTACCGCCGGGAGGACGTGGCCCGGGCGGCCGGCGTCAAGGTGCGCAATCTGCGCTACTACCAGGAGCGCGGGCTGCTGCCGCCCCCGCGCCGGGAGGGCCGGATCGCCTGGTACTCCGACGACCACCTGACCCGGCTGCGGATGATCAGCGATCTGCTGGGGCGCGGCTACACCGTCAACGGCATCGCAGAGCTGCTGCACGCGTGGGAAGAAGGTGGCGACCTGTCCCAACTCCTCGGCTTCGAACGGGAGATGACGCGGGACTGGGTGCAGGAGGACGCGGTCACGATGACCCGGGCCGAGCTGCGGGCGCTCTTCGGCCCGACGGCGACGGCCGAGGACACCCGGCGGGCGGCGGAGCTGGGGTACGTGACGGTCGAGGGCGACCGGGTGACGCATCAGAGCCGACGGCTGCTGGAGGCGACGCTGACGCTGGTGCGCCAGGGCGTGCCGCTCGCGGAGATCCTGGACGCGGGGGACTTCGTACAGACACAAGCGGCGGCTCTGGCCGACCGGTTCGTCGGTTTGTTCCGGCGGCATGTGATCGGCGAGGACGGGCTGGAGCGGCTTTCGGCCACGCAGTTGGAGCACATCTCCGAGGCGGTGGCGGCGCTGCGACCGGTGGCCGGTGAGGTCGTGGCCACGGAGTTCGCGCGGGCGATGGCGCGGCGGGTGGAGGCGGAGGTCGCCGAACTGCTGCGTACGGAGCAGTAGGAGTCGGCCTAAAAGGTGCGCTCGCGCAACCTTGCCAACCGTCATTGGCACTCTTACATTCAACTCACTCGTCGGTAACAACAATCGGTGCACAGCCGAAATAAGGGACGATCTCATGGCAGATTCCCCGCACTTATCCGACCCCTCCGGAATGTCCGGCCCCTCCGATCGATCCGGCCCCGCCGGGGGATCGGAAGGCGACGGCCGCGTCCGCTGGCGTCGGTTCGCCCTCCTGACCGTCCCCGCCGTGGCCGTCACGGCGGGCCTCGGCATCGCCCTCGCGCAGGGCGCGCTCGCCGCTTCCTTCGCGGTGTCGGGACAGCAGTTCAAGGTGTCGGCGCAGAGCCTGCAGGGCGAGGGCTTCGCGCAGTACGGCAGTGTCGACGTCAACGCCCGCGGCGAGCTGATCCCGGTGGCGGTCACCGCCATCCGGGAGGCCAAGCTGCACAGCCTGTGCCAGTCGGTGGTCACCACGCTCCCGGTGATCGGTGACATCTCGCTCAATCTCACGGCCGGCCAGAAGAAGCCGGTCGAGGCGAGCAACCTGTTCGTCGACGCCACCCAGCTCTCCGGTGACGCCGCCTTCACCAACATCGAAATCGGCCGGGACGCCTCCACCCTCGACAAGGGTCCGGCCGAGGCGCAGGGCATGCAGGACCTCTTCGCCCAGCAGGCGGACACCGTCAGCATCACCGGTCTCCAGCAGACGGCGTGGGCGACGAACGCCGGCACCTTCAAGCTTTCCGGCCTGAGCATGAACGTCAGCAGGGGCAAGAAGGAATGCTTCTGAACCGCCGCCGTCCCGGACCACGCGGGCGTCCGTCCGAGCCGGAGCCTGGCACCGGCGCCGGGCGCGGAACCGGGGCCGGGACCGGGCCCGAGCACGGAACTGGGACCGGGCCCGACCACGGGACCGGGGCCGGAAGCGGGCCCGGGCGCGAAGCCGGTCGCCGAACCGGGCGCGGGCGGGATCCCAGGTCCACGCGGAAACCCGGACCCGGGCGGTGGCGGCGCTGGCGACGCGGCAGGCCTTTCTGGGGAGGGCTGTTGGCCATCCTCGCGGGCGTGGAGATCTGTGTCCTGCCGCTGGCACCGCTGAAGGTCATGCTCCAGCAGGGCGTGGCGGGGATCCCGTCCGTCCTGCTGGGGGTCGTCATGATCGTGCTCGGGCTCACCGCCTGGTTCTCGCCGCCGCAGCGCAGCCTCGCCGGCGTGCTGACCACGCTGATCGCGACCGCCGCGCTGGTTCTGTCCAACCTGGGCGGCTTCCTCATCGGGACGCTGCTCGGCATCGTCGGCGGCGGCCTGATGTTCGCCTGGCAGCCGTCCGCCGCCCGGCGCACCCACCTCACGGACTCCGCCGAGCCCGCGCAGCCCGCCGGGCCGGTCGATTCGGCCGACTCCGTCGACTCGGTCGATCCGGCAAGTAACCACCGATCCGGCAGCAACCACTGATTCGGCCGTGCCGACCGAGTCCCAGTGACCACCGAGCCCGCCGCAGGGAGGAGTACCTCCCCGCGGTAGCCGGGACTCCCCACGCCCAGTCCCACCCTTGGTCACACCTACACCCCCACCCCGCTACCGCACCCTCAGCCCCGCTCCCTCCACCTCGCACCACCATCCCCAAGGAGCACCGCCATGATCCGTACACGTACCGCGCTCGCCCTCGGGCTGGCCGCCGCCGGGGCACTCTCCCTCGCCTCGGTCACCGCAACCGCCGCCCCCTTACCGCTGGCCGGGTCGACCACCGTCACCCCGGCCGGGCACGCCTTCAAGGCCACCCTCAGCGGGAAGGCCACCCTCAAGGCCGGATCGGTCACGGTGACCTGCACGGTCTCCGTCTCCACCGGTACGGTCCCGGCCGCCCCGGGCAACCACAACCCGGCCGGGCCGGTCTCCTCGCCGATCTCGCCGCCCACGTACACCTCCTGCACCTCCAGCACGCCGGGAGTGACCCCCACGGTCACCACCAGCGGTGCCTGGACGGTGTCGATGCAGAACGGCGCCCCGAGCACGGCCACGCTGACCGTCCCGCAGGGCGGGCTCGTGGTCAAGACGACCGGTCTCGCCAACTGTACGGTCACCACCGCGCCCACCGCCCCGGCCGGGGTGGGCGGCAGCTGGACCAACGGCGCTCCGTCCCGGCTGACCTTCACCAACGCCTCGGTACCGGTCAAGGTCGTCGGCGGCTTCGGCTGCCCGACGAGTGCGACGAGCTCCGTCTTCAACGCCGTGTACACGGTTTCCGACACCACCGACCCGGCGCAGCAGATCACCGTCGGTCCCTGAGTCCCAGGTCGCTGAGTCCCTGAGTCCCTGAGCGCCTGAGTCCCCGACCCCGCCGGCAACGCAATGACCGCCGCCCTCCGGTGACCGGGGGGCGGCGGTAATTGCGTTGCCCGTGGGGAGGCAACTGCGTGAAGCTCACTCCATGTCACAGAGCCTCCTGCAACCCGGCACCGCGCCCCGTACACAACGCGACGTCCGCGACCTCTTCTCCGGCGGCCGCCTCACCGCGATCCCCCGCAAGGTCGCCCGACGCGAACAGCTGCTCGTCCACCTCACCGAGACCCTGTTCGCCGTGGACTGCGACTACACGGAACCGGAGGTGAACGAGGCACTGCTGAGCGTGCACGAGGACTGCTCGGCCCTGCGGCGCTACCTGATCACCTCGGGCCTGTTGACGCGGACCCGTGACGGCAGTCGCTACCGCCGGGCCACGACGACCCGGTAGTGCGTCGTCAGCCGTCCGTCGTCGCCGAGTACGTGGAAAGCGACGGCCGGCGGTTCGTCGAGGTGGACGTGCTCGTCCGCGCCCGACCGCGCCTCCCACGGCAGCCGGAGCGTGGAGACCACGCCGGGCGCCACGAGCAGCGGGCGGCCCGCGAACGTGGTCGCCGCCGCCGTATGGGCGTGCCCGCACAGGAAGGCCGTCAGGTGCGGGTGCCGGCCGGCGAGCTCCGCGAGCCGTTCGACTCCGAACTGCCTGATGTCATCGACGTACGGCGTGTGCAGGGGCAGCGGCGGGTGATGGAAGGCGACCAGGACCGGCGTCCGGCGAGGGGTGGCGGCCAGCAGGTCGTCCAGCCAGCGGAGGGTGGACTCCCCCAGGAAGCCGTGGTGCTCGCCCGGCACGGACGAGTCGCACACCGCGAGCACGAACCCGTCACCGCGCAGCACCTGGTCGACCGGCTCCGTGGAGGCGACCGCCCCGGGCCCTTCCCCCAGCAGGACCTGGCGGAAGGCGACGCGCTCGTCGTGGTTGCCGGGGCAGACGACCAGCGGGTGCCGCGAGCGCAGCACCTTGCGGGCCTCCTCGTACTCGGCGGCGCTGCCGTGATCGGCTATGTCCCCGCTCACCAGTACGGCGTCGAGCTCGTACGGCAGCCCGTCCAGGTACTCCATGACGGCGCGGGTACGGTCGGCGGCACGGCGGTCCCCGTCGAGATGGACGTCGCTGAGGTGGGCGATCACGATCACGGGCGGTGCTCCTTCGTCGCTGGTCCGAGCGTCCCACGAGGGGAGGCGGGGGCTGAGCGGGGACGGGGGCGCGGTGACCGACCGCGGCTCCCCCACCCCGAAACGGCATGTGCACCTCATTCAACACGCCTCCGCCCGGCTCACCGTGCCCGGAACCGGATCCGAGTTGCGCGGCGGCCGCAAGTGGAGTTGCGTCGAAGTAGCTAAGGCACAGGGTCCTGTTCTCCCCTTGTGGGGTGGTGAAGCACAGTGCTGTTCACCGATCGCACGGACGCGGGCCGACGCCTCGCCGCGGCCCTGAGGCACGTCCAGCCGGAGGAGCCCGTCGTCCTGGGCCTGCCCCGGGGCGGGGTGCCCGTGGCCTTCGAAGTCGCTCAGGCGCTCGGCGCCCCCCTCGATGTGATCGTCGTCCGCAAGCTCGGAGTCCCGTACCACCGAGAACTCGGATTCGGCGCCATCGGGGAGGGCGGGGTGCGCGTCATCAGCGACCGCATCGTGCGCCAGAGCCGCGCCAAACAGGAGGATCTCGCCTCGGTCGAGCATGCCGAGGAGGCCGAGCTCGCCCGTCAGGCACGCCGGTTCCGCGCGGACCGCCCCCGCACGCCCGTCGCAGGCCGCACGGTGATCGTGGTGGACGACGGGATCGCGACCGGCGCCACCGCCGCGGCCGCGTGTGAGGTCGTACGGGCGCAAGGCGCGGCCCGCGTGGTGCTCGCCGCTCCCGTCGCATCACCCGACGCGGTCACGTGGCTTCGCGGGGTGGCGGACGAGGTGGTCTGCCTTTCCACGCCGCGTGCGTTCCGCGCCGTCGGCGAGTGGTACGAGGACTTCTCGCAGACCCCGGACGAGGAGGTCGTCGCCCTGCTGGCCGAGGCCTCGGCCGCACACCGGGGCCGGGCGGAAGCCGCTCCGCCGGATCCGGAAGCGGCGTCGGGGTCGGCATCGGCATCGGCGTCGGGGTCGGGGTCGGGGTCGGCATCGGGGTCGGCATCGACCGGTCCGCCGTCCCGGCGGTCGGGCCGGGCGACCGCGGAGTCCGTCGACGTGCAGGCGGGCGAGCTGCGGCTCGCGGGGGAACTCACCCTCCCGGACGGCGCGGAGGCGATCGTGATGTTCGCCCACGGCTCCGGCAGCAGCCGCCACAGCCCCCGCAACCGTGCGGTGGCGGCGGCCCTTCAGCAGGCCGGTCTGGGCACCCTCCTCTTCGACCTGCTCACCCCGGCGGAGGAGGCCGACCGCGCCAACGTCTTCGACATCCGAGCCCTGGCGGGGAGGCTGGCGGGCGCCACCCGCTGGCTGCGGAGCCGCGAGCCCCTGCCCGTCGGCTACTTCGGGGCGAGCACCGGGGCCGCGGCGGCCCTGCTGGCTGCCGCTTCCGCCGACTCCGAGGTCGGCGCCGTGGTCTCCCGCGGCGGCCGCCCCGATCTGGCGGGGCCGGCGCTCGCCGACGTACGGGCGCCCACGCTGCTGATCGTGGGCGGTGACGACACCATGGTCCTCGACCTCAACCGGCGGGCCCAGGCGCTGCTGCGCTGCGAGAACCGCCTGGAGGTGGTCCAGTGGGCCACCCACCTCTTCGAGGAACCGGGCGCACTGGAGGAGGTCGCCGGCCTGGCCCGGGACTGGTTCACCGCGCACCTGACGGCCCCGGCCGCCGGCCAGAGCGCAGCCCGGGGAGCGCCGCCACAGTAACGCTTCGCCCGCCCGTCGTACGTCCTCCGTCGCCCGTTGCCTGCCGTCCCTCATCCGCCTGCTGGGACCGGTCGGCGTCTGCCCGGCCGACGTCTGCCCTCTCCAGCGTCTGCCCTGCCGGAGCCCTAGTAGGGCGTGTCTTTCGGATCTTGCCGGGCCCGCGTTGCCCGGTGCCGCACCTCCCCGCGTTGTCGGGGCTTCCCAGTACGTCCAGTACGAGGCAAGCTCCTCCGCCTTGCGATGCACGGCACCGGGCAACGCGGGCTCGGCCGACAAGATCCGAAAGACACGCCCTAACCCCGTGCCTGGCTCCGGTACGTCTCCAGCAGCCGCAGCCAGATCTCGCTGATGGTGGGGAAGGCCGGGACGGCGTGCCACAGGCGCTCGATCGGGACCTCGCCCACGACCGCGATGGTGGCCGCGTGGAGCAGTTCGGCGGCGCCCGGTCCGACGAAGGTGGCGCCGAGGAGGACCTCGCGGTCCAGATCCACGATCATCTGGGCCCGGCCCCGGTAGCCGTCGGCGTACAGGCCGGCGCCGGAGACCTTGGACAGGTCGTAGTCGACAGCGCGCACCCGGTGACCCGCCTGTTCCGCCTCGGCCAGGGTGAGGCCGACGGCCGCCGCCTCCGGGTCGGTGAAGACCACCTGGGGGACGGCCCGGTTGTCGGCGGTGGCCGCGTGCGCGCCCCAGGGGCCGGTGTCCAGCGAGGGGGTGCCCGTCGCCCGGGCGGCGATGGCGTCGCCCGCGATCCGGGCCTGGTACTTGCCCTGGTGGGTGACGAGCGCCCGGTGGTTGACGTCCCCGACGGCATAGAGCCAGTCGTGGCCGGGAACCCGGCAGGTGTCGTCCACCTCGATCCACTCTCCGGGGGCCGCGCCCACCGTGTCCAGCCCGATGTCCTCGGTGCGCGGCGAGCGCCCGGTCGCCATCAGCAGTTCGTCGCCCTCCAGGGTCTCGCCGCCCTCCAGCACCACCGTGACCGGGCCCGTCGAGCCGTCCCGTACGACCGCCTCGACGCTCACGCCCGTACGGATGACCGCGCCGGCCTCCCCCAGCGCCTCGGCCACCAGCTCCCCCGCGAAGGGTTCCATCCGGGGCAGCAGCCCGGGGCCGCGTACGAGCACCGTCACCTGGGAGCCGAGGGCCTGCCAGGCCGTGGCCATCTCCGAGGCCACTACGGAACCGCCGACGATGAGCAGCCGGCCGGGTGCCTCCTGGGAGGAGGTGGCCTCGCGGCTGGTCCAGGGGCGTGCTCCGGCGATCCCGGGCAGGCCGGGGATCACGGCGCGGCTGCCGGTGGCGATGACCACCGCGTGCCGGGCGGCGAGGACGTGGTGCTCCCCTTCGGGGCTGGTGACTGCGACCTTCCGGATCCCGTAGAGCCGGCCGTGGCCCCGGTACACGTGGGCGCCGATCGAGTCCAGCCAGTCGATCTGGCCCTCGTCGTTCCAGTTACCGGTCCAGTAGTCGCGGTGCGCGAGCACGGCCGCCGTGTCCAGCGGCCCCTTGACGGCCGCCGCCAGGCCCGGCACCCGGCGTGCGTCGGCCCGGGCCAGCGCCGGGCGCAGCAGTGCCTTGCTGGGGACGCAGGCCCAGTACGAGCATTCCCCGCCGACGAGTTCGCTCTCGACCAGTGCCGTGCTCAGGCCGGCGGCGCGGGTCCGGTCGACGACGTTCTCGCCCGCCGGTCCCCCGCCGAGCACCACGACATCGTACTCCACGGCTTCTGTCATGCGGACCAGTGTCACCGGCGGCCGGGGGCCGCGTCACGCATTCAGCCCTCCGGCGTGCCGGGCTCCCGCGCATCCTTCTGCGCGTCCTGCTGCCCGTCCTTCTGCTCGGCGGCGATCTTCGCACGCACCTCGTCCATGTCGAGCGCGCGGGCCTGGTCGATGAGGTCGGTCAGCGCGGCCTCGGGCAGTGCGCCGGGCTGGGCGAAGATGGCCACCTGGTCCCGGACGATCATCAGGGTCGGGATCGAGGTGATCTGGAAGGCGCCGGCCAGTTCCTGCTGTGCCTCGGTGTCCACCTTGGCGAAGACCAGATCCGGATTGTCCTCGGACGCCTTCTCGTAGACGGGGGCGAACTGCAGACAGGGCCGGCACCAGCCCGCCCAGAAATCGATCAGTACGAAGGGATTGTCGGTAACCGTCCGGTCGAAATTGTCCTTGGTGAGCTCGACTGTAGCCACGGTATCCAGACCTCCTGTTTTGAGCCGTCTGCTCCTGGAACGAACGACGCGCGCCCATGATTCCTGGAGGGTGATCCCGTATCCCGTATCCCGCTCCGAGAAGGGGATCCCGTCCTAGAAAGGGTGCCCCGCCGGGGTGGCGCGGGTCGTGGTCCAGCGCAGTTCCGTGAAGGCGTCCAGATTGGCTTCGCCGCCGAAGCGGGCGCCGGTGCCGGAGGCGCCCACGCCGCCGAAGGGGGCCACGGCCTCGTCGTTCACCGTCTGGTCGTTGATGTGCACGATCCCGGTGGGTATCCGCTCGGCCAGCTCCAGCCCGCGCGCGGCGTCCCGCGTCACGATCCCGAGGGCCAGGCCGTACGGATCGGCCGCGGCCAGTGCCACCGCTTCCTCCTCCGTCGCGAAGGACCGTACGGGCGCCACGGGGCCGAAGACCTCCTCCGCGTAGGCGGGCGTGTCGTCGGCGACGCCCGCCAGCACGGTGGGCCGGTAGAAGAGCTCCCGGTGGGTACCGCCCGCGACGAGTTTGGCCCCCTGCCGGGTGCTGGCCTCCACCAGGCCGTGGACCCGGTCCAGCTGAGCGCGGTCGATCAGTGGGCCGAGGTGTACGGGCTCGCGGTACGGGTCCCCCACCGCCAGCTCCTCGGCGCGTACGGCCAGCCGCTCCACGTACTCGTCGTAGAGCGAGGCGTGCACGAGGTGGCGGCCGGGGGTCATGCACACCTGACCCTGATGGAAGAAGGAGCCCCAGGAGGCCTGGGCGACGGCGGCCTCCACATCGGCGTCGCGGAGCACGACCATCGCGGAGTTGCCGCCCAATTCCAGGTGGGCGCGCGTCAGATGGCGGCCCGCCAGCTCGGCGACGAGCCGGCCGCTCGCCGTGGAACCGGTGAAGGAGACCACGCGCACGCGGGGGTCGGCGACCACGGCGGCGCCCGTTCCGGAGCCCCCGGGCAGTACGTGCAGCAGCCCGCCGGGCAGACCGGCGGCGGCGAACACCGCGGCGAGGGCGAGGCCGCCGCATACGGCCGTACGCGCGTCCGGCTTGAGCAGCACCGCGTTGCCGAGTGCCAGCGCCGGTGCGACCGAGCGGATCGCCAGGATCAGCGGGGCGTTGAAGGGGGCCACGACCCCGACCACTCCGGCCGGGATGCGGCGGGTGAAAGACAGCCGGGGCGCCTCGCTCGGCAGTACCTGGCCGGTGGGGCGCGAGGCGAGCGCGGCGGCCTCGTAGCACTCCTGCGCGGCGACGTGCAGCTCGAAGTCCGCCTTGCCGGGGATCGAGCCGGATTCCCGTACGAGCCATTGCCGCAGCTCGTCGGCGTGCACGGCGAACAGGTCCCCGGCACGGCGCAGCACGGCCGCCCGTTGCGCGTGGGTGGCCCGTGCCCAGTCCTGCTGCGCGGCCCGGGCCCGTACGGCGGCGTCCGCTACGTCGGAGGGCGCGGCCAGGTCGAGGGTGGCGAGGGTGCGGCCGGTGGCGGGTTCGACGACCGGGGCGGCGCCGCCCGTGAGGGTGGGTCCGTCCTGCCAGAACGTCGGGTCGAGGAGCGGCATGGCGCGGGGCCTCCGGGTGCGGATGGGCGGGGGCGGGGGCGGGCGAGGCGGCAGCACGCGCCATCGTGCCAGACCGGAGGCACCACTTCTGTTCAGTTCTAGGGCAGTTGAGGAGACCTCATGACCGAAAAGGAGCGACACGGCGAGGAGCGCGCCCGATCCGAGGCACCGCCCTGCACGGGCCCGGTCAGGGGCCGGTGCAGGGCGGGTGCCGGGTCCCTTTAGGCACGGTGCAGGGGCCCGGTAGGGAGATCGACCCGCGGTGCGACCGGACCCCCTCAGCGCTCCAGGACCAGCGCGATGCCCTGCCCGACGCCGATGCACAGCGCCGCCATGCCGGTACCTGAGCCGGCGGCCGCCAGTTGGTGCGCGACCGAGCCGGCCAGCCGCGCGCCCGAGGCGCCGAGCGGGTGGCCGATCGCGATGGCGCCGCCGCGCGGGTTGACCACGGCCGGGTCGAGCTCGGGCCACGCCGCCAGGCAGCCCAAGGCCTGTGCGGCAAAGGCCTCGTTGAGCTCGAAGGCGGCGAGCTCGCCGAGTCCCCGGCCGGCCTTGGCGAGGGCCCGCTCGACGGCGTCCACCGGTCCCAGGCCGAAGAGCTGCGGCTCGATCCCGGTGACGGCCGAGGCACTGATCCGGGCGAGCGGTTCGCGGCCGGTGGCCGCCAGCCCCGCCTCGTCGGTCAGCAGCAGGGCGGCGGCGCCGTCGTTGAGCGGGGAGGCGTTGCCGGCCGTGACCGTGCCGGCGCCGTCCGTCCGGAAGGCGGGCTTCAGCCGGGCCAGCGCCTCGGGGGTGGAGCCCTCACGGATGCATTCGTCGCGTACGAGGTCCACACCGGCGTACGGGACGACCTCCGCGTCGTAGTGCCCGGCGGCCCATGCCGCCGCGGCCTTCTGGTGGCTCTCCAGCGCGAAGGCGTCCTGCGCCTGGCGCGTGATGCCGTGCTTGTCGGCGACGAGTTCGGCGCCCTCGCCCAGGGAGCCGGTCCACTCCGCGGGCATGCGCGGATTGGTCATCCGCCAGCCGAGGGTGGTGGACCACATCTCCTGGTGGGCGGCGGTGAAGGCCCGCTCCGGCTTCTGCATCACCCAGGGAGCGCGGGACATCGACTCGACGCCGCCCGCGATGGCGACGGAGGCGTCCCCGAGCGCGATCGCGCGGGCGGCCTGGATCACTGCTTCGAGGCCGGATCCGCAGAGCCGGTTGACGGTGACGCCGGGGACGGTCACCGGCAGCCCGGCCAGGAGGACCGCCATCCGGGCCACGTCCCGGTTGTCCTCGCCCGCGCCGTTGGCGTCACCGAAGACGACGTCGTCGATGCGGGCCGGATCGAGGCCGGGCGCGCGGTCGACCAGGGCGCGGACCACGTGAGCGGCCAGGTCGTCCGGCCGGACTCCCGCGAGGGCGCCGCCGAACTTGCCGATCGGGGTGCGGACGGCGTCGACGACGTAGACGTCGCGGACGGTGCGGATGCTCATGGGGGCTCTCCTGGGCGGATCCGTACGGGCGGCGACGCTTCCGTACCGGTTTCGGCACCGGGGTACGACGCCGGGCGCGCCGGGTAGGGCGCGCCCGCAGTCTCCGTCCGCAGGTCACCGCCTGTCAACGGCCCCCCGCAGCGGCTACGCGACCCAGCCGGGCCCGGCCCCGGCTGGACTCCCGCGACCGGTGGGGCCCAGACCGGCTGGAGAGCCGGGGACTCGGAGACTCGGGACTCGGGACTCGGGGGCAGCTGGCTGCCGCGGTCGAGGATCCGCACCGTTGGCTGGCGCGGCAGGCCGAAGAGGGCACGGACTGCCATGAAGGACACGCTGTGACCTATATGCCTCCTACAGTCGGGCCATGGCCAATTCATTGGAAAGCCCCGCCCCGTCCCTTCGAGGCGAGCGGGAGGAGTTGCTCCAGGCACTCGCGGAGCAGCGGGAGTTGCTTCTGATCACCGTCCGCGGGATCACCGACGCTCAGGCCGCACAGCGCACGACCGCGAGCGAACTCACCCTGGGCGGAATCGTCAAGCACATGGGCCGTTGCGAGCAGGTGTGGGCGCAGATCATGGCCAAAGGTGACGGAGAGGTGCCGGTGGGCATGCTGGACATGGAGCAGTACCGCATGGCCGACGACGAGACGCTCACCGGGTTGCTGGAGCAGTACGCGGCCGCGGCGCGGCAGACGGAGCAGGTCGTGGCTGCCCTGCCGGACCTGGACCGAAGCGTGCCCCTCCCCAAGACTCCGTGGTCCCCGCCGGAGACCGTCTACTGGTCTGCGCGCCGGATCCTGCTCCACCTGATCAGGGAGACAGCCCAGCACGCGGGCCACGCGGACATCATCCGCGAAGCGTTGGACGGAGCCAACACCACCGCTCAACGGTGACCGTCGGCCCCCGGAGGTGACCGACTCGCGCGCTCAGCGCCGAGGCCCGGCGCGGCCTGACCGCGCCGTTCTGGTCGAACATCCCCCCGTACGGCACCTTCCGAACCGAAGACGGCCCAGCGAGCCGTTCACATGAGCGAGGGCTCCGCGCTGAAGCGGGGTGGTGATTCGCCCGGGGTTCTGCGCCCGGTGCGGAACGGTTCACTTACCGCTGTCCTCGGCCAGGGTGTGTGCGACGAGGGCGTTGGCGTGGCCGTGGCCCAGACCGTGCTCGGTCTTGAGCCAGGCGACGAGTTCCGTGTGCTTGGTCAGGGGCGATGAGCGGATGAGGTCCTTCCACTCCGCGATGGGGCGGCCGTACTTCGTCTCGATCGAGGGAAGTAGCTGGCTGGGCCCTTCAAGGGTTCAGCCATGGCGTTGTCTCTCCCGTGTCCGTATGCGTGATCTTCGATCTTCGTTTCCGCACGGCTGGTCGGCAAGCCGTTCCGTCGCTACGGCCGTGTCGTCGGCGCCGGCGCCGAGGTGAGCAGCTGGATGCTCACCGCGGTGAGCCAGAGGAGCCCGAGTCCCGCTCCGGCGGTGCAGGCCAGGACGGCGGCGGCGGAGGAGGCGGCGAAGCCGACGAAAACCCCTACCGGCACGAGGCGGGAGGCGATGGCCCATCGGCGTCGGCCATGGGTGGTGAAGTGCCGGGCCAGCACCAGGAACGCGGCGCACAGCGCGAGGAAGCCCACCACGGCGCTGAGCATGTGGACGGCACCGTGCATGCTCAGCGAGGTCGCCGGGCCTGGGGAGCACCGGCGGGGACCGGGCACCGGGGTCGGCGGGGAAGGCCGCCGCGGCGAGGAAGGAGGCGCCGAACACCCGATCAGGCGCGGCGCCCAGGTGCCGCCGGTGGTATCGCGCAGTCTCTCGCGCATCCCCATCGCGTCGGCGATGGACAGGAGCCGGATGACCACAAGGACGCTGGCCTGGAACCAACCCAGCGAGCCGAGGCTGAGCTGACTGAGGGCGTTGCGGGTCAAGTCGGAACACCGTCGCGGGTCCGGCCCTGGACCACGCCGGCCGCGAGGAACAGCGGGCCCGCCGCGATGCCGCCGGCCAGCAGAGCCCGCCTTCCCGGCCGTTCCCAGCACGGCGTCCCGCACGAAGCTCGACCTCGTCATGCAACTACTGTGCGAGGGAGACACGCTGAAGGTCACCCGGCTCGACCGGGGTCGTGGTGCCGCCGTAGTTCCGCAGGACGTTCACAGCCCTGTCGAAGGCCGAGTCCCTCTTCTTGTCGAACTCCTCCTTGGTGAAGACCGGCTCGGCGAGGTGCGGCGGAATGCCTGTGCCGTCGAAGGTCCTGCCCGAGCGGGTCAGGAACTCCTCGTTCGGCAGCCAGGCCGACATGCCGTTGGGGAGCTTGCGCACCATGAAGTCCGAGAAGACGCCCTGGGTGGGCTGCCCGATACGCACCGTCTTGCCGGGCCGGTCCATGAGGGCCTGGGTGAAGCTTTCCCCCGCGCTGACGGTCGAGCCGCCGGTCAGCACGGCGACCGGCCCGGTGTAACGGGGGCCCCGGGCGGGCGTGACGTACACGGGCTCGGGGCGCGTGTGCCGGGTTGGGTCGGCTGGGTCGTTGCGAGCCCGCTTAGAGTAGGCGACGTAGGGGGTGCCGGTGAGGCGCTCAGCGATGTGGATTCCCAGGGCGTCCGAGCCGCCGCCATTGATCCTCAGGTCGATGATCAGGCCGTTCAGGCTCTGGGGGCGCTGCTTGCCTAGGGCCGTGTCCAGCGCCCTGTCGAGCTCGGCCAGCTCGGCGGCGTAGGGCGCGTCCTCTCCGGCGTACCCGCCGAAGCCGGAGATCCGCAGATAGCCCTGCCCGCCGGGGAGGTCGGCGTAGGTGATCCGCCCGTTGGCGAAGTCCTGGAGGTTCCTGGCGTCCTTGAGGTCGCGTTCCACGATGAACTTCTTGGCCTCGGCGTCCAGGTCGCCGGTCGGCGCGACGGTGCCGGGGCGGACCTGGTGGAAGCGGCGCTTGCCGTCCTGGACGAGGATATGGGCGTCGTAGAGCGGCTTGACCATCTCGCTGAAGAGGGAAAAAAGCTCATCTCTCGACGTCCCGGTGTGCACCTTGGGGCGGTATTGCTCGCGGACCTCGTGCCAGTCGATGCCCTTGGACGCGAAGAAGGGGTAGTTCTCCTCGAAGGTCTGCCAGAACACGTCGAAGGTCGTGCGGGGGTCCTCGGCCGTCGGGCGCGTGCAGGCGTCGGGCAACGCCGCGATACGCCGGAGGTTCCGGCTGCCCACGTCGCCCTGCGCGCGTATGGACGCGTGGTCGCGGCCTTCATGGGTGCGCACGGTCAGGACGTCGCCGTCGGGCCTGGTGTAGGTGCCGGGGCCGGTCCGCTGGGCGGAGTCGCCCTTGAGGCAGCTGACGGCGGTGGTCTGGTACTCCTGGAAGGTTCCGTTCCGGATGGATAGCACTGTGCCGTAGCCGTCCATGCGCCAGATTCCGTCGATGGTCGGCTGTTGGGCGTTGGCGGCCGGTGCGGCTTGGCCGGCGAGGGCCAGCGCGACGGCGGCGGCCGTGATGATGCGCACGAATTTGCCTTCTTGGTGGGCGACTTGCTCGGGACAGCCCCACCGTCGCCGACACGGTGTTCTCCCGACCATCCGGCTGTCCGGTTGATCATGGGTGGGGCCAGCCCCCCTACTACCGGTCAGCTCCCCGGGGAATTCAGCCCACTGGTGACCGTGAGTTGTCCCCGGGGGCGCATCGAACTCCTCGTCGCACCAGTCTCGTTGAGGAGTCGGACGGCGGTCTGCCGTGATAGCCGAGTGCCTTCGCGAGGACGGCGGGCGGGGCTTGGGGAACGAGCTGTCGGACTGCGGAGGTCCTGCCGCACTCAGGACGGGACGCCGCTCTCGGCTACGGGGCCTCAGACGTGGAGCTCCTGCGGGAAGCCGGTCCAGCACAGCTCGGCGGGGAGGTGGCCGGTGTCGTTGAAGAGAAGGACCACCGGGGGACGCTCGGGTGCGTAACGGATAACGGTCAGGGCCACGTTGGCATGGTTCATGCCCAGCCACCGCCACTTCGGCGCGTCGAGGGCCGCTCGGACGAGCCATCCGGCGAGGAAGTTATGGGTGACGACCAGCTCGTGGCGCGGTTCGTCGCCGACGACAGGTCCGGTGAAATGCGCGAGCGCCGCCGCCGCGAGCCTGGGGCCCTGCTCACGTTCCTCAACCGTGAACTGGTCCAGGAACTTGAGCCAGGCGTCCGCTGCCTCCGGCGGCAGTTCCTCGGACGACGGCAGGTGAGGGATGTAGTCGCCGGCTGCTTCGAGGCAACGGCGAGGGACGCCGTCGAGCCGTTCACCGACCAGCCGGGCGGTCTGTTCAGCACGGGCGAGAGGCCCGTGGTGGATCACCGCCAACGGGACCCCACGGAGTCGCTCCCCCAGCAAAGCGGCCTGGTGGCGGCCCGCATCCGTCAGCTCACGTTCGTCCGACGATGCCTCGCCGTGACGGGTGATATAGAGGTAGCGGGCGGCCGTACCGATCATGAGCGCGCCCTTCAATGCAGTCGATCTCGCGGACTCATGGAGTGACGTCGACCCACGCGGGCCGGTTCCGCGATGGGTGGGGTCGGGCTTGAATCCGTAGCAGCACGTCGCGAGGGCTGTCGCCCCGTACGGCCGCGCCTACGACGGGCGCGGCAAGGGCTCCGGTTTGTCCTCGCGTGGGCCTCGGCAGGCTGGCGGACGGTACGATTCGCGGGCATGTCTGGCACCCGGACCACCACATCTGAACCTGGTTCGGCCGACCGCTGCGGGACATGGAGCCGGCCGAAGCTGACGCGTACTCCGGGAAGGTGCTACGGGATTCACCGAGTGGTACCCGGACTCGGCACGAGCGCTACTGGAACAGGTGGCTGAACAGCGGCTTCGATGAAATGCGCTCGACCGGGACGCACCGCGAAGGGAATCATGGGCGAGTGATGTCGACCGAAGCCGCAGCAAGCGCCCTACTGGATCATGCCGTCCTCTGGAGCATGGGAGAAGGCCGCGCAAGTGATGTCGTCGATGCCGCCTGTGACACCCTCGTCGCCGGACTCGACACCCCCAGCAGGACACGGCAAGAGCCCCACAAGCCCTCTGGCGTGTTGCCGGCGCTGTCGTAGGGCCGGTGGCGTTCGGCTGCCGTCCGTGCGCGGCCCGGCGCACCGGGCAGGCGGTACGTGTGGTGCGTTACGCCGAGCGCTGGGAACGGGTGTGCCAGCGGCACGACCGGTGGCTGCTGGACGCGGACGCCGACCAGCCCCTGGAGAACCTCGATCTGCGCGAGCTCCCGGAGGTCGCGACGGCGCGGCAGCGATGGGCCGCGGTGGAGCGGCGGGCCCGCCGGTCGGGCGTGGAACCGGCCGAGGTGTTCACTCTCGCCCGGGCGGTGGTGTGCCGTTGGTGGGAGCACGCCGTGAACTGGGAGGAAGAGACGACCTGGCCGCGTCGCCTCCACCAGGTCGCGGGCGGCGACGCCAGTGGCGACTTCGAGCGGTGGCAGGCTGTCGGGCGGGACGCGGTCGTCTTCCCCGAAGCGGTGGCGGTGGCCGGCGCGCTGCTGGATGTGGCCGTCGAGGAGATGGTGTGGGCCGACAGCGGCGGCACCCGTGCCCGTGTGCCGCCCACCGATGGCCACTTCGGGCGCCACCTGGGTCGACTGGTGGGACGCCCCTGGCTGGGCCCGCTGGCCGTGACGGACGGCGGCAGCCCGCTGATCACGTGGAAGGCCGCCGTCATCCACCGGCGGGGCACCCCCTCACCGCCCACGACGCCCGCCCGTGGCGGGTACCGGCCGACCAGCAGCCGCCCACCATGGCCGCCCTGCTCCGTGAACAGACCAGAGAGAAAGCCGTCGGCGGTTCCGGGACGAACTGGCGCTCCACCGTGCCACCCGAGCGGCGCATGTTCATCACCAGCCTCATCGAGGCCGCCCAGGAAGAACTGCTCCAGCTGCGCGGCGCGCACCAGGGACGCACCGCGGACGCCGCCCGCTTCCTCCTACAGCGCCTCAGCCACTCCAGCCGCCTGCTCGACCAGGCCCTGAAGGCAACCGCGCTCGCGGCAGTGAACGCGGGCGTCGCACTCCACGACGTAGAGCGGTGGGCGAAGCTCGACACCGACACACCCGCCACCGGCGAAGACTGCCGATAGCGGCCGGACGCGGATACCGAATCCAGGTCTGGTCAGCTCGGGGCCGCGACCGCGGCCGGTGCGGGCTGTACGGGGAGCGGCTCCGCGCGGTCCGGGTTTCTGCCGGGAATCACCTTTTCGAGTGGGACGGGCCCGTGTTCGCACGGTGCGCGCGGGCGGTGCGTCCTTGGCTGTCCGGTGTGCAGGACGAAGTCGTATGTCGCGCTCGATGCGCTGTCGGGGAAATGGGCAGTTCGGACGTGGAGGTCGCTTTCAGCGGTCTTGGCGGGCAGAGGGCGCAGCTGTCGTGGGAGCAGGCTGTGGCATCGGTGCGGTTCGAGGAGCTGGGGTCGGTGTCGGCGTTCCCTGTGGTCCCCGGGCGCAGGTGGGGTCCGGGCTGGTGGTGGTCGGCGACCACCGGGCGGCATGTGGTGCATGGTTCGGCCGCGATGCGCACGCAGCTGATGCTTTTGGACCGTGATCCTGATGTTGTTGGCCTGGCCGGGCGGCCTGTCCGGTTCGTGTGGCGGGACGAGGCGGATGGCCGGGTGCGGTCGTGGATCCCACAGGTGTTCGCGCGGCACACCGATGGCACGGGCCTGTTCGCCGACTGCCCGGCCATGCCGGGCGCAGCGGGCCGGGTCGGTGCTGGAGGCGGCGTGTTCGCGGGTCGGATGGGAGTACCGGCGTCTTGAGGCGCCGTCCGCGGTGCAGGGGGCGAACCTGCGGTGGCTGGCCGGTTACCGCCACCCCCGGTATCAGGGGTCTGTCGAGCTGCGGCCCGCGCTGGTCGAAGCGTTCGGCGTACCCCGGCCGCTGGCCGAGGGAGCCGCGTCGGCGGGGGATCCGCTGCGGGTACTGCCTGCCGTCTTTCACGCCCTGTGGTCAGGACAGTTGAAGACGGAGCCGATAGAGCCGCTGCACGGCGGATCGCTGGTCTGCGTCCCGTCAGCCGGCGGCGGGCGGAAAGCCAGAGCCGGCCGCGGCAAAGGCGGTGAGCGCGGTGGGTGGGCACAAGGAGGCGGCGGGGCGGCGTCCGGTGGTGGAGGTCGGCGGGCACGTCACCTACCAGGGGCGGACGTTCCAGGTGTCGGCCTGCAGGGGCAGCGGGTGGATCTGCTGGGTGAGGACGGCACGGACATCTCGCTGCTGTCCAGCCGGCTGTTCGCAGACCCGGGCTTCGCGGTGGTGGGCGCGCGGCCGGCGGACGCGGTCCCGCAGTGGGGCCTGTTCGAGACGGTACCGCTGGAGGCCCAGTGCGGGCGCTCGCGTGGCTGCCGCATCAGGGAGGTGGAGACGGGCTGGCCGCACCCCGAGGGCAACCGCGAGGGACAGGCGATGTGTGAGGTACGACCCCGAGCGGTGGACGCTCGCGCAGCGGGGGGCCGCCAAGGCGCGGGAGATGACCGCGCTCGGGTTCGCGCGGGTGACGCGTACGAGGGTGCAGAAGATGCGGTACGTCTACCGCGAGCAGGGGTTGTGGGGGCTGGTCGACAACCGCACGGTGCCGGAGCGGGGACGTCGTTTGACGGGGTATGCCGACGAGCGGGTCGTGGCGGCGGTGCTGGAGGCGCTGCGCAGGCAGCGGGGGCGGTCGAAGGGGACGGTGAAGGGACTGCGAGTGCTGGTGGGGCAGATCATCGACGACACGCACGGAGCGGGGGGCGGTGGAGCTGCCGTCACGGTCGACGTTCTACCGGCTGGTCAGCGTGCTGGCCGAGCGGGGCGGGCGAGCGGCACGGACGGCGACCGGGCCGGCGCGCAAGGCGTCGGCGCCGGTGGTGCTGCGGCCCGGGGAGCAGGTGCAGATCGACACCACCCGCCTGGACATCATGGCCGTGATGGAGGACGGCAGTCTGGGACGTCCCGAACTGTCCATCGCGGTGGATGTGGCGACACGCTCGATCCTGGCTGCGGTACTGCGGCCGCACGGTACGAAAGCCGTGGACGCGGCGCTCCTGCTGGCGGAGATGGCGGTACCCCATCCCGCCCGGCCCACATGGCCTACTGCGCTGCACCTGTCGCGGGCCCAGGTGCCGTACAGGCGGATGCTGTCGCTGGACGAACGGCTGGAGGGTGCGGCCGGGCGGCCGGTGATCGTGCCGGAGACGATCGTCGTCGACCGCGGGAAGATCAACGTCTCCGAGAGCTTCGTCGCCGCGTGCGAGACGCTCGGTGTGAGCGTGCAGCCGGCTCCGCCGCGGCGGCCGCAGGCCAAGGGCGTGGTGGAGCGGACCTTCGGGTCGATCAACGACCTGTTCTGCCAGCATGTCGCCGGTCACACCGGATCCCATGTCGGGCGCCGGGGCCCGGACACCGCCGCCAAGACGCAGTGGACGATCCCCCAACTGCAGGACTTCCTCGACGAGTGGATCGTCTGCGGCTGGCAGAACCGTCCCCATGAGGGCCTGCGCCATCCGGTGCTGCCGGAGGCGGTACTCACGCCGAACCAGATGTGGGCCGCGCTGATCGCCGTGAGCGGGTACGTGCCCGTGCCGCTGACCGGGGCCGACTACCTGGAACTGCTGCCGGTGCGCTGGCAGCCCATCACCGAACGCGGCATCCGCATCGACTACCGCACCTACGACCACGACATCCTGGATTCCTGCCGCGGCGAGCGCTCCGACGCCGCGGCGAAGGACGGAAGGTGGGAAGTCCACCACAACCCCCACGATGCCCGCCAGATCTGGGTCCGCCTCACCGACGGCACCCTCCACGAAATCCCCTGGATCCACCGCGGCCACGTCCACCAGCCCTTCGGCGAGCAGATCTGGCGCCACATCCTCGGCGCAGTCGACCAGCGGGCCGACCGTGAGCAGCACGAAGCCGACCTCGCCGACGCCCTCGACCAGGTCCTGCGCCGCACCCGCGGCACAGCCGCGGCGGCACCCAAACGCAGAGGCCGAAACCCTTCGATCACCGCGCCCCGCAGTGCGGCCGCCCTCCAGGGCCTGGCCGCCGGCCTGCCGACACCACGACAGCCCTTGGATCCGGCAGACGGCCGGCCGACGGAACTCGACGCCACGGCGGACACAAGTCAGCGCTCAAAGCCAGGCCCCGCGGGCATCGCCGGCACCCTACAAGCCGGGGGCTCGCTGGAGTGGGAGTGGGACGAGAGCCTGGACGGCCTGGCCGCCATCGGCCAGAACGTCGAAGACGAACCCGCTCCGCAAGACACTGGCGCCCTGCCCGACGAAAACGGCGCTGACCGGGGTGGGTACGGACTGTGGGACGCCGAGGCGGAGGCGGAACGGTGGTGAGTTCCGTACCGGGTACAGATGGTGTGCCGACGGCTGGCCTCGATGCGGGCGTTGTGACGAGCGGGGCGCTCCCGCTCGTGGCGGAAGCGGGAAGCGGCACGGGTCGGATGAGCAGCACGGGCGCGGCAACGGGCTCGGGTGCGGGTGAATGGCAGGGGCCGGGGTCGGTGACGACATGGGACGGGTTCGCCCGGTTCACCGCAACACCAGTGGCCGCCCCTCCCCCGCCCGGGGCACCAACGCGCAGCCTGGAGGAACGGCTCGCCTATCACTCGCGGTTCGTCACCGTGCGCACGCCCGTGATCGACGTGCTCGCCACCCACGTCCGCACCCTGATGCTGGTGGGCCGCCACCAGCAGGTCACCGCCCGCCCCTCCCTGATCGTCACCGGCCCCGCCGGCGCGGGAAAGACCACAGCCCTGCTCCAGGTCGGCCCTGTATGCCACCTCGCCCACACCCTCCGCCACGGCGAAGCGGCAAGTGGACAGGTACCGGTCGCGTACGTGCTGGTCCCGCCCGCCGCCACCGCCTAAACCCTCGCCCTGGAATTCGCCCGCTACCTCGGCATCCCCGCCACCGCCCGCATGTCCCAAGCCGCAATCGTGGGCAGCGTCTGCCGCACCTACACCACAGCCGGCGTGCGGCTGGTGCTGATCGACGAAATCCACCGCCTCAACCCCCGCACCACCAGCGGCGCCCAGAGCGCCGACCTCCTCAAAGACCTCACCGAACGCATCGGCGCGACGTTCGTCTACGCCGGAATCGACGTCACCAGCACGCCCCTGTTCACCGGAGTACGCGGGGCGCAGCTCGCCGGCCGGGCATCGCTCGTCGAATGCGACCCCTTCCCCGCCCGTCTCGGCTCCAGCGAGCCCTTCCGTGAACTCGTCACCGCGATGGAAAACGCCCTCGACCTACGCCGGCACCAGGCCGGAAGCCTGGTACGGCTCGCGCCCTATCTCCACGAACGGACCGCCGGGCGGATCGGCTCCCTCGCCCGCCTCATCCGCCAAGCCGCCCTCACCGCCCTGACCAACGGCACCGAACGCATCACCAAAACCACCCTCGACCACATCCGCCTGGACCACCTCGCCGAACAACACAGGCGCCCCACCCCCCGGCGCAGGCCCCCCGCCCCGTGAACCGAACAAGCCAGAGCGCCCGCTCCGCAGACGCTCCCAGCGTGGCGGCAGCACCGTCCGCGGCCGCGGCATCGTCCAGTGGTCCCACCGCGCACGCGCGGCTGGTGCGGCTACCCGCCGTGGCACCGGGGGTGTTCCGAGTCCGGCCCCTGCCATCAGAAGCGACCGCCTCCTACCTTCACCGGATCGCGGATGCCTACCGGCTGACGCTGCCCCAGCTCCTCGACGGCATCGGTATCACCGTCCACGGACACGCCACCCCGCCCACAGCCGGCCTGGCCCTCAACCCCATCGCAGCCTGCCGGGTCGCCGCGGTGGCGGGCATCCGTCCAGACCGCCTCTCCTACGCGCTACCAGGCCTGACCCCGGGTGGCAGCCGGGAAAACCGCGCGGAAGGCGGCGCGGCCACAGCAACCTGGACACCGATTGAAAGAGGACACCAGGCCGTGGCCGCCTTTACCGTGTGCGTTGGCCACCACAGCCGCGGCGCCGCCGGCACCGCGTGGATCCACCGGCCCTGGCACAAGCTGGTCTGCCCACAACATCAGCGAGCCGCCCCCGACCCCCGACTCCACACCCCTCTACACGTTGGGGCCGTACCCGAACTCACCACAGCCCACCACGCCCACCAGCGCCTGAGACGTCATCCCCGGGCCGTGACCGTCTGGACCACGGCCCGCGCGATCACCACCCGCTGGTACGACCACCAGCAACACCTCACCAGCCGATGGCAGCACCGCCTGAACCGGCTCGTCGCGGCCAACGCCCACCTGAACCAGCCGGGAACCGCCTCAGCCACGCTGCTGGCCCGTGACCTGGTCACCTAGGGCCTGTGTGGTGTCGTGATCAGTTGCTGGGTTTTGCCTTCTCTGTGGGGCGGAACCCAGTAGGACAGTGGCTGTGACGCGTAGGCAACT